>CAIUAC010000439.1 GCA_903896985.1 uncultured Sandaracinus sp. | reverse complement strand
CGTCGAGCGCGGCGAGCGCCTGCTGGACCCGCCGCTCGAACTGCTCGGCCGGCAACGCCCAAGGGGCATTGCCCTGCGCGAGATCGAGCTCTCGCGTGTGAAGAAAGGCGACCGTCGCGCCCCGGGGATCGCCCTTCGCCTCGAGCACGAGCCCGAGGTAGTAGTGCGCCTCGGCGTGCTCGGCCTCCCGCGCGATGGCCGCGCGAATGCGTGGCTCGGCGCCGTCAGCGTCGCCCGTCTCGAAGCGCGCCCGCCCGATCAGGAAGTCGAGGTTCGGGTTCTCGAAGGGGCCGTCCGGCAGCGCGGCGATCACGCGCTTGGCCGCGTCGCGGTCCCCGGCGTGCAAGAACGCGTCGAATTTCAGGAGCATCGCGTCCGCGACCTCGTCGTCGCCTTCGGAGAGCTCGAGCGCGTCCTCGATCAGCGCGAGCGCGCCCTCGTGATCGTGGAGCGGGTGGATGAGCACCTCGGCCGCGTTGAGCATCGCCTCGACGAAGGTCTCGTCGAGGTCGATCGCCTGCCGGTAGTGGTCCACGGCCTCCTCCGAGCGCCCTTCGGCGGCGAGCACATAGCCCATGAGGTTGTGGGCCTCGGGCGACTGCGCATCGAGCTCCACGGTCTTCTCTGCGGAGAGCAGCGCCCCCGCGAGATCACCCCGCGAGACGAGGTCCCAGCCGCGATCGAGATGCGCGGCGAACTGGTCCATCGGTCCTCTGTCGCTGGTCGTCATGAGCTCCTGCGGGCCCGCCGGGTGCGGCGGGGGAGCGCGAAGTTACGGCCACGCGCTCCAAGGTCAAGCAGAGCGCCTGCGCACGGTGCGGCCGAGCGCTTCGAGTTTCTGGCGACTTTCACGGCGCTTGGCTACACCGCGCAGATGCGCCGCGCGCTCCTCGCCCCCGTCAGGCTGGCTCCCGTTACGGCGGTCATCGTCGCGCTGGCCATCGTCGCGGCGGGCTGCGTCGGGGAGCAGCTCCCCGATGCTGCCGTCGCCGGCTGGGGCACTCCGTCCGCGGGGCGCATCCTCGGCGGTGGGGTCTCGCTCCCCGACCGCGGGCCGGGCTACGTCCGCGCGCGCCCCGGCGAGGGGACGCGCTACGGCACTGCCGCGTTGATCGAGGTGCTCACGCGGGCAGCCGCGGAGGTCGCGCAGCAGTTCCCCGGCACGCTCCCGATTCGCCTCGGCGACCTCTCTGGACCCGGCGGCGGGCGGCACCCACGCCACCACAGCCACCGCAGCGGGCGCGACGCGGACCTCATCTACTACGCGCTCGACGACGACGGCCGACCGACCGACGGCGCAGGGTTCTACGCGTACGACCGCTTCGGCATCGCGCGCGACGCGCGGCCCGTCGTCGACGACGTCGACGCGCCGACGCCCGCCGGACGCCCCGTGCTCCGCTACCTCGATGCGGCCCGCACTTGGGCGTACTTCCGCGTGCTGCTGCGCGACGACACCGCGCCCGTGGAGTGGATCTTCTGCTCGGCCGGCATCAAGGCGCAGGTCCTCGCCTACGCCGTCGCGCACGAGTCCGACCCCGAATTGCTCGTCCGCGCGGCCTATGTGCTGCAACAGCCGACCGATGGGCGCCCGCACGACGACCACTTCCACGTGCGCCTCGCGTGCACGGCGCACGACCTCGCGACGGGCTGCCGCGAGGTCGGCCCGATGTGGCCTTGGATGCGGCGCGAGCACGACAAGCCCGAGACGGAGGGCGGCGCGCCGATGGACGACGCGTTCCTGCTCGACGCGCTCCTGCGCGACGAACCCGGCGGTCCAACGCTCGCCGAGGAGTGAGCCCGCAGCGCTCCGCTCAGGGCGTCGCCTTCAGCCGTCGGCGAGCCACGCGAGCTGTGGCCCGGCGCGGTCGAGCAGCTTCTGAAAGAGCGTGTCCGGGTGCGACGCGTAGAACTCCGCGAGCGCCTGAAACGAGGCCTCCGCGTCGAGCACCGTCGCCCCGCCTGCGCGGTCTCCGATCGACGCGCAGAAAAAGCCGCGCTTGAGGCGCGCGCCGTCCGAACGAAAGCGCTCGTAGACAGTGTCGAACGGCTCCTCGACGAGGTTCCCGAACGACGCCCCGCTGATGCACGCCGTCACGTTGCCGCGGATGTCCACGTTCAGCTGCCGACGGCCCGCGCCGACACAGCCCATCAATTGCTCGAGCGGGTCGAGGAACACCGTCGCTCGATACCCGCCCTCGCGGATCGCGCGAGCGAGGATGCGCGCCACCGGGGCGTACTCTGCGGGGCTCGCGAAGCCGCCTGTCGACGCCGCGCGTCCAGTCGCGAACTTCGGGAGGAAGTTCACGATCAGCTTGGGGTGGATTGTCTGGATGAAACGGAGAAAGCGGTCCGCGTCCCTCGTCGTGCGGAAGCCCTCGCTGTCGACCACGCTCGTCACCAGCGTGATGAGCCCCGCGTCGGCCGAGCAGCGCAGCGCCTCGACGGCGGCGTCGAAGGCGCGCGCGTAGCCGCGGCTGAGGTTGACCTGCTGTGCGTCGTCCGAGTCGAGGCTGACGGCGAGCGCGGTCAAACCAGCCTTCTTCAGGCGCTCGGCGCGCGCGGCGTCGAGCCCTACGCCCGACGTCGCGAGCCGGACCTCGGCGCTCGGCGCGAGGACCTCCACCAAGCGCACGACGCGCTCGAAGCGCGAGAGCGGCTCGCCGCCGCCCAGGCTGATCAGCGGGACGCCCTTCGCGATGAGCGCGCGGGCCACGGCGAGGACGCGCTCGTCGCCGAGATCCGGAGGGTTCGGCCCACCCGCCGCGGCGTAGCAGTACGTGCAGCGCGAGGGGCATGCGCCGGTCACCGCGAGGTGCGCCGCGAAGGGGCCACGGCCGGGGAGCAGCAGGCGGCGCAGGGCCTCGTCGAAGTGCGCGCCGTGGAAGTCGGGGAGCAGGAACAGCGGGTAGAACGCCTCGCCCTCGCCGAACATCCCGTCCCCGCCGAAGGTGCGCAGCGCGGCCTCGAGAAACCCAAGCCGCAGCACGCTGCGCCTGAGCCCGCGCGCGCGGCCGCGATCGGACCAGGCGCGCGCGGCGAGGTGTGCCCCGAGCACGGCTCGCGTGCCGATGCGGGCGCGCGGCACAGCGAGGCGCCTCAGCGCGGCAGCGACCCGATCGGGGAGTCGCGGCGTGCTCGGCGCGCGTGCGGGCGGCGCAGCGTCGGGGACGGCGCTCATCGTCGGACCGGGTCTCGCGCGGGCTCACGCAGCGCGGCGCGCGGCGGCCGCAGCTGCAAGCCGCCGTAGAGCGCTTCGAGCGCAGCCTCGAGCTCGGCGCGCTCCGGCGAGCGCTCGGTCGACACTTCACCGAGCAGCGCGAACGCGTCGTCGGCGCTCGACGCGACCTTGATCAGCTGCGCGCGACCGAACACGCGCACCCCCGTGCGAATGATCGTGCGCACGACGTCGTGCCAGAGCGCATCGCCGAGCGGCACGGTGATCAGGCGTCGCGAGCGCTGCTCCACCGCGTGAAAACCGCGCTTCGCCTCGAGCACCGCGGCAGGATCGGGCGGTGCGGCGGTCGGCAGCAGAAACTGGCACGCCGCGATGGTCCCGGGAGTCCGCGCCGTCAGCGCCTGCGTCCACTCGGTCACTCGGCGGATGCGCTCGCGGCGGGCCGGCGCTTGCCACAGCGTGAGCAAGACGTCCCCCGTCGCGATGGAGGCGACCCCGTCGAAGACCTGGACGTCGCTCTCCGCGCGCATCAGCTCCGCCCCGCGCTACTCGGCGCCGGCGCCGACGAAGATCTCGCTCACGCGCCCATCGACGAACGTGAAGAACACGCCGCCGTAGACGCTGCCCGCGACGAACACCTCGCCGGGGCGCGTGCCGTTCGGATCGGCGAGCCCTGCGTAGGCCGCGCTGACCTCCGCCTCGGTGCTGCCGAGGCCGACGCCGCGCGCGCTCTGCGCCGCGAACGGGGCGCGCACGGTGAAGCTGTGCGCGGTCAGCGCGTCCGTCGGGTTCGCCGCCTCCATCACGACGGTCACGCCCGCAGCGGGCCACTCCCACGTCGACAGCGTGAGGCCCGACGCCTCCTCCATCATCGGCTCGCCCCGTGTCGTCGGCTCCCCGAGCTGCGCGACCACGGCCGTGGCCGCGAGCCCCGTGTCGAGCGCCCCGAACGCCGTGCTGCCGACGCGCTGCACGCGGCAGTCGGAGTCCTCTGCGTCGCACGGGGCGAGCGCTGGGCCGGCGGTCTGCGCCGAGGAGCCAGCCGAGGCGCCGCCGCACGCGGCGAGCAGCAGGGGCGCCGCCGCGAGCGGCGACGCGGAGAGAAGCGCGAGTACGGTCGTGAGCTGAAGTCGGGTCGTCATGCTCTCCCCGCCTGGAGCACCTGCGCGGCTTTGTCGAGTGCGCGCTCCGCATCTTCGCGGTGTTTGACCACGGTCGCGAGCGTCTCGCGCACGAGCGCGGCGTCGAGCCCCTGCGCGCCGAGGAGCACGAGCGCGCGCGTCCAGTCGAGCGTCTCGCTGACGCTCGGCGACTTGCGCAGCTCGAGCGTGCGCAGCGCCTGCACGACCTCGACGATCTGCCGACTCAGCACCTCGCCCGCCTCGGGGACGTGCTGCTGCACGATGGCGAGCTCGCGGCGCGTCGTCGGGTAGTCGATGAACAGATGCAGGCAACGGCGGCGCAGCGCCTCCGTCAGCTCGCGCGTCGCGTTGCTCGTCAACACGACGAACGGCACATGCTTCGCGCGGAAGGTGCCGAGCTCGGGCACGGTCACCTGGAAGTCCGAGAGCAGCTCGAGCAGCAGCGCCTCGAACTCCGGGTCGCTGCGGTCGACCTCGTCGATCAGCAGCACGACGGGCTCGTCGCTCCGCACGGCGCGCAGCAGCGGGCGCGCGAGCAAGAAGCGCTCGTGGAAGAACGCCGCCTCCTCTGCGGCGACGCGCTCGACCGCCGCCGTGACCGTCGCCGCGCCCGACACGAGGTTGCCGAGCACATCGCGCACGAGCTGCGTGTAGAGCAATTGCTTGCCGTACTCCCACTCGTAGAGCGCCTTCGACTCGTCGAGGCCCTCGTAGCACTGCAGGCGAACGAGCTCGCGGTTCGTCGCGCGCGCGACCGCCTTCGCGAGCTCGGTCTTGCCGACGCCCGCGGGCCCCTCGAGGAGCAGCGGCTTGCCGAGCGCGGCGGCGAGGAACGCAGCGACGGCGATCTCTCGATCGCTGACGTAGCCCGCCGTCCCGAGGCGCGTCACCGCGTCGTCGACCGAAGAGAACGCGGCGCTCAGCGTGGTTTCAGTCATGGCGTCTCAGTCATGGCGAGTCAGTCACAGCGGCTCAGCGTCGCACGCCGGTGAACAACACGCAGACCGACTCCGTGGCGCCGAGTTCGCCCTTTCCAGAGAGTTCGAGCAGTCCTGCGAGTCCCGAAGAGCCCGTCGGGTCGACGTCGATGGTCGTCTCCGCGCGCCCGAGCGCGTTCGCCTCGAGCAGGCGCTCCTCGCTCACGATGAGCGGATAGCCGCCGCTCTCGAGCATGCCGCGCACGATGGCGAGCCAGTCATACGTCTCGTCATCCAGGATGCCGTGGGCGACGCTCTTCGGCTCGGTCTCCCACGGCCACATGAACTCGGCGCGATGGGCGGCGGCGT
>CAIUAC010000438.1 GCA_903896985.1 uncultured Sandaracinus sp. | reverse complement strand
GCAGGCGACGCCGACGCACCCCTCGGCCGACGAGGCGGCGCCGCCCCAAGCCGAGCGCGCTGCGCCCACCGAGCCTGCGCCCGCCGCGCCGTCGCCGCAGCTCGTCGCCGCGCGGCTGCACATCGCGGCAGGCGAGGCGTTCCTCACCGCGGAGAACTACGACGCTGCGCTCGTCGAGTTTCAGCGCGCGTACGACCTGCTCGAGGGCAACCCGATCCGCTTCATCGTGCTGTTCAACATCGGGCAGTGCCACGAGCGGATGTTCCGCTACGACCTCGCGCTCGACTTCTATCGCCGCTACCTCACCGAAGGCGGCGAGAACGCCGAGGACCGCGCGACCGTCGAGGCGACGATCCGAGCGCTCGACGGGCTGCTGACGACGCTCGTCATCACCTCGAACGTCCCGAACGCCGAGGTCTGGGTCGATCAGCGGCAGGTCGCGACGCTGAGCCCCGACGACCGCGAGGTGCGCATCCCCGGCGGCGTGCACACGGTGGAGCTTCGCCTGCGCGGCTATGTGCCGGAGCAACAGCAAGTGCAGGTCGCGGCGCGCGCGACGACGACCGTGTCGTTCACGCTCGCGCGGCTCAGCGACGAGTACAAGGGCATCCGGCCGTGGCTCTTCTGGACCTCCGGAGGCCTCGCGCTCGCGGCGGTGATCGGCGGGGGCGTCGTCGGTGTGCTCGCGCTGACCGAGAGCCAGAGCCTGCGCGCCCGCCGCGACGACGTCACGAACCCCGACCGCTTCCTGATCACGGACGCCGACAACCAGCGCGTGAGGTCCCTCGCGCTGACCGCGGACATCCTCTTCGGCGGCGCGGTCCTCTTCGGCGCGACGGCGTTCACGCTCGCGTTCCTCACCGACTGGGGCGGCGCGCGCCCGGGCCCGACGATCACGACGGGCCCGCAGGTGCGGCTCACGCCCGCCTTCGGTCGCACCGCCGCGGGGCTCTCGCTCAGCGGCAGCTTCTGACGAGCGCGCTACTGCCGGACGATGCGGTCGGGGTCCCCGAGGCTACTGCCGGACGATGCGGTCGGGGTCCCCGAGGAACTCGAAGTGCATCGTGTCCATCAGCTGATCGTGCCCGAGCCAGTAGAAGCCGTACTTCTCGAACGAGTGCACCCAGCACTCGGGCATCGCCATCCGTTGGTAGGTGGTCAAGCCTTCTTGGTGGCAGAGCGGCGCGTCGTTCCACGGCGGCACGCAGCCGCAGCAGGTGTTCTTCATCGGGTCGATGTCCATCGCGATCCCGAAGACGTGGTTCGACACCTCGCCGCCGCGGTAGGTGTTGTGATCGCGGAGCCCCGACAGGCGCTCGGGCACGTACGGGGATCCGCCGCACGCGCGCACGATCTCGCGCTCAGCGCACTTGATCGCGGGGGCGATCTTCTGATTCACGCGGGTGCGCAGCCCAAAGAAGCGCACGGTCGTCGCGAACACGCTCGGCGCGCTCGCGTTCCAGTCCGCGCGGCCAAAGGGCGCGAACCGCCCGTATTGCTCGGTGCGGTAGCGGATCGCGTGCTCGGCGTTGTCGTGCCGCTGCCGTAGCTGCTCGGGCGTGAAGCGCCCGCGCCCCGCGAAGTTGCCGCGGACGAGGAAGTCCTGCGGTTGCTGCTCGTTGCACTCGACGACGGGCTCCGCCGCGTGCGCGCCGGCGTCTTGCGCGTGCACGACCAAGGTGACGGCGACGAGCGCGCTCGCGAGCACGAGCGCGAGGTTGGGGACGATGGAACCGAGCAGACGGAGGGGGCGCGACACGGCCGCTATTTAGCACGCGCGGTCGCCCGCCGCGCGCGTCGGCGATTGGGCTAAGCTGCGCGCCGCCATGGCGTATTCCGCACGATTCCAGTGTATCGCGGGCTGTCCCGGCAGCTACGCGCTCGACGAGGTCATCTACAAGTGCCCGCAGTGCGGGCAGCTGCTCGAGGTGCGGCACGACGTCGCCGCGCTCGAGGGGCGCAGCGCCGCGGGCTGGATGAAGCTCTTCGACGACCGCTACAAGCGCACGCAGTGGCCGTATGGCTCGGGCGTCTGGGGCAAGAAGGAGTGGATCGCGCCGCACGTCCGCGACGAGAACGTCGTCTCGATGGACGAGGGCGGCACGAACCTGATGTGGCTGGAGCGCTACGGGCGCTCGCTCGGGCTCGACGATGTGTGGCTGAAGCTCTGCGGCAACTCGCACACGGGCTCGTTCAAGGACCTCGGGATGACGGTGCTCGTCAGCGTCGTCAAGCAGATGATCGCCGACGGAAAGCCCATCCGCGCCATCGCCTGCGCGTCCACGGGCGACACCAGCGCGGCGCTCGCGGCGTACTGCGCGGCCGCCGGCATCCGCAGCGTCGTGCTGCTCCCGCGCGGCAAGGTGACGACCGCGCAGCTCGTGCAGCCGCTCGCGAGCGGCTCGATCGTCTGCGAGCTCGAGACGGACTTCGACGGCTGCATGAAGCTCGTACAGCAGCTCTCGGCGGAGCCCGGCGTCTACCTCGCCAACTCGATGAACTCGCTGCGCCTCGAGGGGCAGAAGACGATCAGCGTCGAGATCGTGCAGCAGTTCGACTGGCAGGTGCCCGACTGGGTGTTCATCCCGGGCGGCAACCTCGGCAACGTCGCGGCGCTCGGCGCGGGCTTCGAGCTGATGCTGAAGCTCGGGCTGATCCAGAAGCGCCCGCGCATCTGCGTCGCGCAGGCAGAGGCCGCGAACCCGCTCTATCGCGCGTACAAGGCCGGCTTCGACAAGTTCGAGCCCATCGTCGCGTCTCCGACCGAGGCGAGCGCGATCCGCATCGGCGATCCGGTGTCCGTGCACCGCGCGATCCGCGTGCTCGAGGCGTACGACGGCGTCGTCGAGCAGGCGAGCGAGCGCGAGCTCGCGGAGGCCTCGGCGGCCGCTGATCGCACGGGCGCGTACACGTGCCCGCACACGGGCGTCGCGCTCGCGGCGCTCGAGAAGCTGACCGCGCGCGGCGAGGTCAAGAAGCACGACCGCGTCGTCGTCATCTCGACGGCGAGCGGGCTCAAGTTCACCGACTTCAAGGTCCGCTACCACGAGGACGCGATCGCGGGCGGACCGAGCGTGCACGCGAACCGGCCGGTGACGCTCCCCGCCGACTACGAGGCGGTGAAGCGCACCGTGCTCGGCGTGCTCGACGCCTGAGCGCGCGCGGCGCTGCGTGCTGCGCTCAGGCGGGGCGCAGCGCAGCGTCGAGGCGCAGGCGTAGCTCGCGGCGCAGGTTCATCGCGCGGGCGCGGACCTGAAACAGCGCGTCCCCCTCGGCGCGGCGCGAGCCGATCGCCTTGAGCTCGAGGTCTGCGGGGCTGTCGGCGAGCGCGAGCGAGAGCTTGATCGGGGCGCCGGGCGCAAAGGCGCGCGGCGAGGTGAAGACGAGCACGGCGCCGTCCCAAGCGACGACGGCGCCGGACTCTCCCGTGCTCAGCGTCAGCATCACGGTCTCGGTCGGCTCGCTCATCGGCGCTTCGCTCCCAGCGCGGCGCGTGTCTCGCGGGCGGCGGCCTTCTTCTTCAGGTCCTCGCGGCGGTCTTCTTTGTGCTTCGGCCAGCCGAGGCCGAGCTCGATCTTCGCGCGCCCATCCTTGAAGTAGACGGCGAGCGGCACGAGGGTGCAGCCGCGGAGGGCGAGCTTGCTCGCGAGCTTCTCGATCTCTTGCTTGTGCGCGAGGAGCTTGCGCGTGCGGCGCGTCTCGTGACCGAAGATGCCCGCCTGCTCGTAGGGGGCGATGTGCAGCTTGTGCAGCAGCAGCTCGCCCTTCTCGACGCTCGCGTAGGCGCCGTCGAGATCGGCGCGGCGCGCGCGCAGGCTCTTGACCTCGGAGCCCATCAACACGAGCCCCGCCTCGAGCTTGTCCTCGATGGTGAAGTCGAACGTCGCGCGCGCGTTGCGGCACACGATCACGAGGCCCGCGTCCCGCCCCTTGTTGGTCTTGCCAGCCATCGTCGCTCGCCGGCGCCTTACCACCGGCCTGCGCGGATGTCACGCGAGGCGGCGCTTCGTCGGCGCTCACTCCCCCGCGAACGCTGCGTGCGCGGCGTCGATCAGCGCTTGCTGCGCCGCGCCGAGGGAGAGCCCCGCGATGCTCGCATCGTACGCGCCGCGCTGCGCCGACGCGCTCTCGCCCGCGAGCCGCGCGATCAGCGCGAGCTCGACGCCGATCGTATGAGCTCCAACGAAGTCGCGCTCGCTGAGCGCGTGCGCGAGCAGCTCCGCGCGCGCGCGGCGCTCGCTCTGCCAGTAGCTCGCGGGCGGCGCGACGTAGACGAAGCCCGTCTCTCCGGGCGCGAGCGGGACGCGCACCGCGGGCGCTCGCGCGTGCGGCGCGGCTGCGCTCGGCGCGCGCACGGTGATGTAGGCCTCCGCCATCCCGTCGCCGTCTTGGTCGAGCACGTCGCTGATGCACGCGCTCGCCTCGACGCTCACCGTCGCAGCGAGCGCGTCGAGGTCGAGCGGGATCGTCTGCGCGCCCCCCGCGTCGTCGACGCGCACGACGTCGACGCAGCGCCCGACGAGCTCGGACCCCGCGCGCGCGACGAGCAGCTCCGTCCCCGCATGACCGCCGGGCGGCGCGAGGAACGCGACGGGCGTCGCGCCAGGGAGCCCACCGACCTCGCCGTCCGCCGAGTAGACGATGCCGCGCGCGGTCACGACGCGGACCGCCGTGCGACGCTCGTCGCTCGACGCCGCAGAGAGCGCGCAGTACCCGAATTGCTCGACGCGCGACCGGAGCTCGAGCCCCGCCTCGGCGAGCGAGTCGCGCACGCTGTCGCACTCGACGTGCGCGTCCACGCCGACGCGCAGATAGCCGTCGACGGGAGCGTCCACGCTCGCACCCCCGCACGCGCCGACGAGCGCCACGAGCGCCATGAGCGCCACGAGCGGCAGGAGCGCCACGAGCGGCAGGAGCGCGGGGGCTCTCGAGCGGGCGGGCACGACCCGCGCAGCCTAGCCGTGCCGCTCCGCGATGGCGAGCGTCAGCGTGCGCGCCTCCGCGACGCGCGCGGCGAGCAGCACCTCGCACGCCGCGGCGAGCGTCGCGCCCGTCGTGCGGACGTCGTCGAGCACGAGCACG
>CAIUAC010000437.1 GCA_903896985.1 uncultured Sandaracinus sp. | reverse complement strand
CCGGCGCGCATCGCGCTCGGCAACGACCGCGTGCTCCGCGCCCGCCTCGCCGACGCGCGCTTCTTCGTCGAGGAGGACCGCAAGACGCCGCTCGCCGAGCGCGCGCTGAAGCTCGCCGGCGTGGTCTTTCAGAACAAGCTCGGCACCGTCGCCGAGAAGGTGCAGCGCACGAGCGCGCTCGCCGAGACGCTCGCGCCCGCCGACGTGCCGCGCGCGTCCGTCGCGCTCGCCGCGCAGCTCGCGAAGGCCGACCTCGTCTCGCTGATCGTCGGGGAATTCCCCGAGCTGCAGGGCTTGATGGGGCGCTACTACGCGCTCGCCGAGGGGCTCGAGCCGCGCGTCGCCGACGCGATCCGCGACCATTATCTGCCGAAGGGCGCGGGCGACTCGGTGCCGACGGAGGTCGTCGCGGCGCTCGTCGCCATCGCGGATCGCCTCGACACGCTCGTCGGCTGCTTCGGCATCGGGCTCGTCCCGAGCGGCAGCGCGGACCCGTTCGCGCTTCGTCGCGCGGCGCTCGGCGTCGTGCGCATCGCGCTCGAGGGGCCGCTCGACGTCGACCTCGGCGCCGCGCTCGCGCACGCGCACGCGGGGCTCAGCAAGCAAGAGAAGAAGCTCGCGCCCGCCGCCGAGACGCACCTGAAGCTCGACGCGTTCTTCCGCGCGCGGCTCGAGGCGTTCTACGGCGAGAAGCACGCGCCCGACCTCGTCGCCGCGGTGCTCGCCGCCTGGCACGGCGGCTCCGTCCGCGACCTCGACGCGCGCATGAGGGCGCTCGCGGAGCTTCGCCTCTTGCCGCAGTTCGGCTCGCTGAGCGTCGCGTTCAAGCGCGCGTACAACATCGCGAAGGACACGCCCGACGCGCCCGTCGATCCCGCGCTGCTCGAAGAGGACGCCGAGCGCGCGCTCGCCGAGAAGTTCGCGGCGCTTCGCCCGACCATCGACGCGGCGATCAGCGCCGGCGAGTACGCGAAGGCGCTCGGGATCGTCGCGACGGAGCTTCGCGCGCCCATCGACACCTTCTTCGAGAAGGTGTTCGTGATGGTCGAGCGCGACGATCTGAAGCAGAACCGCCTGCGTCTCCTCGGCGGCATCGCGCGCACCGTCAACCGCGTCGCGCACTTCCACCTGCTCGTCACGCAGGGGTAGGGCGGCGCTCCTCGGCCTCGCGTTCGTGATTTCTCGTCTTTGTGTGTAGGCTCGTCTCCATCGGTCGGCGCGCGCCGACCTTGGAGGCTTGCTCATGTCCATCTCTTCGCTTCCCTTGGCTCGTCTTTCGTTCGCCTCGACCCTGCTCGTCCTCGCGGCGACGCTCATCGCCTGCGGTCCCGCAGGGATGTGCGACGACGTCCCTGCAGCGAGCACCCAGCACTTCGTGGTCTCGGGCACCCGCGCGGCGGAGCTTCTTGCCGCCGCGGACGGCGGCTCCGGATGGACGTGCCGCGAGGAGTGCACTGCTCACCCACACACGGGGACCGCGAACGTCGTCTCCAACTGCAGCGTCGACGCGCCGACCGATGGGGGCGTCGGGCTGACCTGCGTGTACGGGGGCATCCCCTGCCGCTGAGGCCCGCGGTGGGGTGGTCTGGGGACCGCCCTTCATGCCTCCCCCCTCGGCCGGGTTGACGCTCCGCCCTCCCTCAGAAATCCTTGCGTCACCCCGTCGGCCCAAGCCGCGCGGGGCGCGGGGACTCTCAGCGGGCACGGGGTGCAGGCGCCGGGCGTCTGTTGCCCAGAATGAGAACTTCTCTGGCAGGGGCCGGGCTGTACTGAACTTTTGCGCGGCTCATCCGTATCCTCGGACGGTGTGATGGTGGGGATACCGGGCTGACCGCGGACTCTTGAACTTCGCACGGGGACTTCGATGAACACGCAGAATCACCTTCGCCTCGTGGATGATCCGCTCGCTCCGGAGGCGCCGCCCCCGGATCCCCTGATCGGGCGAGTGCTCGACGGCCGCTACCTGATCGAGAAGGTCCTCGGCGAGGGCGGCATGGGCATCGTCTATCGGGCGAAGCACACCGCGCTCGGCAAGTCGTTGGCCGTCAAGGTGCTCCGCGCCGAGGTCTCCAAAGATCAGGAGATCGTCGCCCGCTTCCGCCAAGAGGCGAAGAGCGCGACCGAGATCGGCAACGAGCACATCATCGACATCTCCGACTTCGGCGCCCTGCCGGACGGTTCGACGTACTTCGTCATGGAGTTCCTCGACGGCATCGCCCTGACGAAGGCGATGGAGAACGATCGCCCGGTGCCGGCGGCGCGGACGATCCGGATCGCCAAGCAGATCTGCACCGCGCTCGGCGCCGCGCATCAAGCCGGGATCGTCCACCGCGACCTCAAGCCGGACAACATCTACCTCGTCAAGCGCTCGAGCGACGCGGACTTCGTCAAGGTGCTCGACTTCGGTATCGCCAAGGTCGGCGGCGCGACGAGCAAGCTGACGCGCGCGGGGCAGGTCTTCGGGACGCCGCACTATATGTCGCCCGAGCAGTGCGCCGGCACCGAGGTCGACCAGCGCACCGACATCTACGCGCTCGGCGTGATCCTCTACGAGATGGCCTGCGGCCGCGTGCCCTTCGACGCGGACAACCTGATGGGCATCCTCACGAAGCACCTCTACGAGAACCCGATCGCGCCGCGCGAGCTTCCGCCGCCGACGGATGTCCCGGTGGCGCTCGAGTCGGTGATCCTGAAGGCGCTCGAGAAGAAGAAGGAGCAGCGCTACCAGTCGATGGCCGAGGTCCGCGCGGACCTCGAGCGCATCGAGCAGGGGCTGACGCCGCAGGCCGTGATGGACGCGGTCGACCGCGCGGCGAGCCACACCGCCGCGGGTGGTGCGCGTGAAGGCACGCAGCGCACGGGCCTCGCCATGGGCGTCGGCGAGCCAGAGCACCAGACCGCCAAGAAGTCGTCGAGCCTGCTGCCGCTGCTGCTCGGGGGGGGCCTCGTGCTCTTGCTCGCGGTCGGCGGCGCTGCTGCCTTCTTCTTGACGCGCGGGACGGGGGACGTCCCGGTCGTACCGCCGATCGTGTCGATCACGCCCGTGCCGATCGCGCCTCTTCCGGTGCCGCCGGTCGGCGGCGGTGCAGGGATTGTGGCGCCGCTCGGGGGGGGACCCGCCAACCCGGAGCTGCCGGCCGCGGCGGTGCGGGTCACGATCACGAGCGACCCGGCGGGGGCTGCGGTGTATCGCGACGACGCGCTCCTCGGGAACACTCCCTTCGTGGTCGACCGACCGGTCGGCGACACGACGTTCGAGCTTTCGCTGCGCTCGCCCGGCTTCGCCAACCAGCCGGTGCGCGTCTCGTCCATGACGCAAGCCGCGCTCAACATCCCCCTCGAGCGTGAGCGTCGCGTCGGTGGGGGCGGTCATCGACCGCCGCCGAGCGGGCAGGCTGCTGGAACGCCGCCGGCCGCGCACAACGGTCGGCCTGCGGGCGGGACGGCGTCCGAGGTCATCAACCCCTGGGATCAATAGCCGCGCTTGCCCCCGGGAGGCAGGGGCCTCCCAATCGGGTGACTTCGGTTGCCGCTCCGCTGCATCCAAACTACGGTGCGCCCGCCATGATGAAGGCTCGGCGCGGCTCCGCGCTCTCCGCTCCGACTGCGCTGCTTGCGGCGTCCTTGCTCTCTGGGGGCCTGCTGACGGGGTGCTTCCTCGATACCTCCGGCGTCGAGCCCAAGAGCGGGGAGTTCAACTTCCCGACCTCGATCGCCATCGCGCCCCCGCGCGCACCGGGGGAAGCGCCAGCGTTCCTCTACGTCGTGAACTCGAACTTCGACCTCCGCTACAACGGCGGCACGGTGATGGCGCTCGACCTCGAGGCGCTCGAAGCGGGCATCGCGGGCTGCGGTGGCGGGCCCTGTCAGCTGCACACGCCGTCGCGGTTTCTCGCGGCCGGCCATGAGGTCGTCACTGGCTCCTATGCCGGCGGGATGGCCGTCTCGACCGACGGAACGCGCCTCTACGCGCCGTTCCGCAGCGACGGGACGCTCACCTTCATCGACGTCGACCCCGTGACGGGCGAGCTTTCCTGCCAGGCGGGCGGCGCCAAGGGCGGCCACTGCGACGACTTCCATCGCCGCGGCGACGAGACCGTGGCGAGCCAGCGCGGCGAGTCGATGCCGGGCGATCCGTCGCGCGTGCTGCTCCGCCCGCTGCCTGCCCCTTGGGACGGCGACTTCCTCGTCGTGCTCGACCGCAGCGGCAAGGCGAGCCTCTTCTTCGACGGCCCGGCGTCCGCCGCGAACGTTGCGCCGAAGCTGATCGACGTCGTCGACGGTCTGCCCGCGAACGCCGTCGGCCTCGCCTACGACGCGGTCGAGGGGATCACCTACGTCTCTTCGGCGAACACCAGCCCGACGGCCCGCCTCGCGCGGCTCGGGGTGGCGCTCGACGACCCGACCGTCCCGGAGCGCTCGTACCTCTTTCGCGCGGGGGAGCCCCGCCTCACGGGCCTCGACGACGGCCTCGACGTGCGCGACCTCGCGTTCTCGGGGAACAGCCTCTACGTCCTGTCGCGCCGGCCGCAGGCCGTCGTCACGATCGACCTAGCGCGAGCGGGGCTCTCGAGCGGGGACCTCCCGATCGACCGCGTGACGGGCGTCGACTACGGCGCCTCGCGCCTCGCGCTCGCGACCATCGGCGGGCGGCAGTTCCTGTTCGTCACCTGCTACGACGGGCGCTCGCTCTTCGTCATCGACGCGCAGACGGGGGCCGTCGCGGACGTCGTGCGTGGCTTCTCCGGACCCTTCGAGGTCGCGGTCGACGAGGTGCGTGAGCGCGCCTTCGTCACGGACTTCCGCAGCTCGGTCGTGCGCGTCGTGGACCTCGCGCCGCTCTCCAACGGGACGAGCGATCCGCTGAGCATCATCGCCACCATCGGCATCCCGCGCGCACCCTCGGAGCTCAACTGATGTCTGACGCTGGAACCTGCCGCGCGGCGCTGCTCGCCGCGCTCGCCGTCGGGAGCGCCGCGTGCTCGCAGACGGCCGTCGTCACGACGCCGCAGAGCTTCGATCGCCCAGGGGGCACCTCGCTCGTCTGCTTCGACGTCACCGCGTCGCCGCCCGTCGCGGTGCCGCTCGCGCGCTGCGCGCCCACGGAGCCCGGGAGCAGCACGCTGCCGGCCGGGCTCGACCTCCACGCGCTCGTGCTCCAGTCGCGGCGCGGCGAGATCGCCGTCGTCGAGCTGCGGACGAACACGATCCTCGACACGAACAAGACCATCCCCGGCTACACGTTCATCGAGGCGGGCGCGCTGCCCGTCGACCTCGTCTCGACCCGCGGGCTCACCGCGGGCGCCCCGATCACGACCTACGTCGCGAACGCCGGCACCGAGGATGTGTGGGTCTTCGCGGCGAGCGCGTTCCGAGCCCCCGCGACGACGGCGCGCGCGGAGTCGCAGCAGGAGCCGCTCGGCGCCGCCCCTTCCGCGGTCGCGCTCACTCCCGACGAGCGCTTCCTCATCGTCGCGCTGCCGACGCTCGGCGTGCTGCGGCAGTTCCCGATATTGGCCGATGGACACCTCGATCACGCGAGCGCGCGCGACATCCCCCTCGCCGCCGATGTGCCTGAGCCCCTCGCCCCTGAGCCCGAGACCCCGCTCTATCACCGGGAGTGCACGACGGCCGCGCTCGCGCTCCCGACGAGCGCCCCTGCGCGTGAGGCGCGCAGCGACGGGACGGCGCCGTATCCGGTCGCGCTCCTCATCGACGAGGAGGCGCACGAGCTGCTCGTCGGCGACGCCGCGCTGCCGATCGTGCATCGCTTCGGTATCGACGCGCTCGCAGGGCTCGGCGCGGAGGCCCCGCCGCTCGCCATCGGGACGCCGGTGCACGACCTCGCGCTGACGCCGCGCGTGCCGAGCACGGTGGACGGTACGGTCGCCGATCGCCGCTACCTCTACGCGCTCGACGACACCGGCGCCGTCGCCGTCATGGACCTCAGCGACTCGGCGGCGTTCCCGAACGGGCAGCCGCTCTCCATCGAGATCCCGACCGCGCGCGCCCAGGACCGCATCACCTTCGCGGCGCCGGCGACCTCGCTCACGATGATCGCGTCGCGCGACTACGATCCGGCGTCGCCGAACCCGTTCTGCGTCGGGGAGAACCTCACCCCGGAGTCGAACGGCCCCGCGCGCCTGCACGGCGTCTTCCTCGTCGCCTCGCTCACCGATGGCACCGTGCGCTTCGTCGACGTGTACGACCGGGACGCGGCGTGCCGCGGGAGCGCCGGGCTCTGCTCGGAGACGACGACGGCGGCGAGCAACGACTCGGTCGTCTACATCCGCCGGCATCGCCCGCGCATCGGCGTCACGGTCAGCACCGAGGTCGGCGTCATCGGCTCGCCGACGCTCAGCGTCGCCGCCGTCCCGTACGCCATCGGCGAGGATGGGCAGGCAGCGTCGAGCTCCGTGCCCGACCTCGCGCCCCTGACCGACTGCGCGCCGCTCGGCCCGTCGTTCGTGCAGGCGTATCCGCGCACCGACGCCGCGGCGCTCGTCTGCGCCGTCGGCGACCCTTGGGCGGCCACGCAAGAGCGCTGGGTCGCGACCTACGAGGGCACGATCTTCTCTGGCGCGGCGGGGCGCTTCGACGGTCCGAGCTTCATCGCCGGTGAGACTGATTTCTGCCGGGCGGGCGTCCTCGGGACGGTCGGCGCGGCGGGCCTGGTGACCGGGCTGCCGGGCGTCGCGCAGGGCGACCAGCTCGTGCTCACCGGCGACCTCCCTCCGGGCACGCTCCACTCGCACCCGGACTGCGCGAGCCTCGTCGCGACCGACCCCGCGACGACCGCGCGCGTCGTCGTGGCCTTCGAGGTCGTCGACGCCGACGCCGCAGGCGTGCTGACGATCGGCCCGACTACGCTCGACGGCGCCTACACGCGCGACTTCGTCGCCACTTGCTTCCCCGAGCTCGTCACCTTCGACGTTCGCTCGCGCGGCAGCTGGGTCGTCCGCGGGGCGTACTCCGGTCTCGTCCGCGCGCAGGCGAGCGCCCTGGGCAGCTGCCGCGTGCCGACGCCCGCACCCGAGAACGTCGGCCTCGGCTTCCGCGCGTACTCGAACACGCCGTTCGTGAGCCGCGCGCTCGCGTTCCAGATCACCGAGGACCCGGCCGTCCCCGCGACGCGCGGGATGACGCTGACGCTCGACCTCGGTGGGCTCCCCGCCGGCCTCGGCATCGACCTCACGCCGGGCTCGCTGTCGGGCAGCATCCCGGTCGAGCTCTTCTACTCGTCGGTCGAGAACAAGCTCTACGCCGTCGATGCGGGGCGCGCGGCGCTCGCGCGGATCTCGATCGACAACGTCAGCACCGAGCGCTTCTTCCAGTAGCGCATGGCGCGGGTCGACGAGGGCACGGCCGACGAGGGCGCTGGCCCAAAGGGCGCCGCGGAGAAGGGCTCGTCGGCCAAGACGGGCCGGCACAGCCCCGTCATGTTGCAGTTCTTCCGCGCGAAAGATCAGCACCCGGACGCGCTGCTCTTCTTTCGCATGGGCGACTTCTACGAGCTCTTCTACGAGGACGCCGTCATCGCCTCGCAGCTGCTCGATCTGACGCTGACCTCGCGCAGCAAGGGGCCCGTCGGCGAGGCTATCCCGATGGCCGGCGTGCCGCATCACGCGGCGGCGGGCTACATCGCGCGCCTGCTCGAGAAGGGGCAGCGCGTCGCCATCTGCGAGCAGATGGTCGATCCGTCGAAGGTCAAAGGGCTCGTGCCGCGCGAGGTCGTGCGCGTGATCACGCCGGGGCTCGTCCTCGACCCCGACGCGCTCGACGCGCGCGCGCACAACTACCTCGCGTGCGTCGCGCGGGCGGGCGGCACCGCGCTCGGCTTGGCGACGCTCGAGCTCACGACCTCGGAGGCGCGGGCGTGCGTCGTCGCGGACCTCGCGCTCTTGCTCGCCGAGCTCGTGCGCCTCGATCCGCGCGAGCTGCTCGTGCCCGCAGGCGACGAGCCGCTCCTCGACACACTGTCGCGCGCGTTGCCCCGCGCCGCGCTCCGCGAGGTCCCTGCGCCCGACGTGAAGCGTACGCTCGAGACGGCGTTCGGCGCCGAGACCGCCCGCGCGCTCGTCGTGCGGCTCGCCCCCGAGGCCGCCGCGGCGGCGGCAGGCGCGCTCGCTTACGCGCTCGACGCGCAGCACGGCGTGACGCTCGCCGTCGCCGATGTGCTCGCGTACGACCCGAGCGCGCAGCTCGTCCTCGACGAGGCGGCGGTGCGCAACCTCGAGCTCGTGCGCACGCTCTCCGGCGAGAAGCGCGGCTCGCTGCTGCATCTCCTCGACGAGACGCGCACGGCGATGGGCGCGCGGCTCCTGCGGCGTCGGTTGCTCGCGCCGCTGACGGAGATTCCCTCGATCCGCAGGCGGCACGACGCGGTCGAGGCGTTCGTGCTCGACCGGCTGCTGCGTGACGAGGTGCGCGAGGGGCTAGCCGCGACGGGCGACCTCGAGCGGCTCGCGACGCGCGCGGCGCTCGGCGTCGCGACGCCGCGCGATCTTGGGGCGCTTCGG
>CAIUAC010000436.1 GCA_903896985.1 uncultured Sandaracinus sp. | reverse complement strand
TGTAGAGGCCGACGGCCGTCCAGTGCAGCGCGTAGTCCATTTCGAGGTGGCTCACGGTGTCTCCTTGGGCTTGGAATCGTTGCCGGGCTTGGACAGGAACGCGGTCTCGTCGACCTTCCACTTCTCGCCGTCGCGCAGGAGGTCATAGCGCATCATGTAGCGCTCGTCCGTTGTTGCGCTGACGGGTTCGCCGCTGCCGATGCGGCGGTTCACATAGCGCCAGCGCTCGGTCGAGCGCACCTGCACCTTCTTGCCTGTGCGGTCGACGCCCTGCATGCCAAAGTCGACCAGGGTCGAGTCCAGTGTCATGTTGGTTTCACGTTTGACGTCGATGAGGTGGGTGACCTTGGCTACCTCTCGCTCGCTGGCGACGCCCTTGAGCGGCGAGGGGTCGGCGGTGCGAAAGGCGGTGGCAAGCGCGCGATTGTACTGGCGCACCAGATCCTCCGCGCGGGCGTCGGGCAGATCTTCGCAGGCGAGCAGCGCGCAGGGGCTCAGGCACACAAGGACGAGCAAGGTGGGTCTCACGGCGGGCTTGCTCCCTCGGCGCGCACCAGCGCCTCGAACCGATCCGCGTGCAGGGGAGCGTAGCGGGCCGGGCGCATCGCGACGCGCACATGTTCCTCGGCACCGGCGTCCTCGACCTGCACGAGCAGGTCGACCGGCACGAACACCGAGGACATCGAGCGTCGCAAAGGGAGTGTCCAAGCGGCTGCCGTGCGACTCCGGGGTCTCACCGATGCGCAGCGGCCCGTCGAGGACCCCACCGAGCCGGGCCTGGAGCACGGACGCCGCGACCAAGCGCAGGAGGTCAGTGTGCTGCGCTCTACGCGCCGCGAAGCGTCGCTCGGCAAGCTCGTCGAGCGCGATCCACCGACAATACATATCCCAAACGGGCCTGTAGTGGATATCGCGCGTCAGCGCGAACGACGGCCGCACCTCTCCCGCCGGCGGGTCGACGGCGCGCAACTCATCGTCGTCCAAGAAGGCTCGCGCGCCCTCGAGCGCTCGACGGACGGAGCGGACATAGGAATGCTCAGCGAAGCTCTCACCATACGCCTCCAAGTACGGGGCACTCCGCTCGAGCACGCGCTCGACGACGAAGCGGGCCACGCGGTTCTCGAGGATCCGAACGTCGCCGCGGCGGACCACCGCCAACACTCGGCCGCGCGGGTCCGCCTTCTCAGCAAGCCGCGTCCCGGAGCGCCTCGCGAGCCAACGCCGGGAGGCTGCGTCCAAGACCTTCACGTCGTCGATACGGACCATGCGGCGCTCTCGGCGCAGGAGCCGTCGTGGAGCCCGCGCGATCGAGGCGAGGTGACGGCCGAGGCGCTCTGCCAGCTGCACTATCTGCAAGAATGGCGGATTCTCCCCGGACAGTGTTTTGGCGACGTCGTCGAGCGTGTCGCTCCAAGCACGCCACTCCGGGGAGCCGTCGGCGACGCCCCTCAGCTGCACAGCGGCGAGCCGGTCCTCCACCTCAAGCAAGTGGTCCCAGGCAAGCAGCGCCGGTTCGTCGCTCGTCCAAGGTCGATGCGCGTCGCGCACCTCTCGCGCGGGCACGTCGTACGCCGCGGAGCCAACCGTGGTCACACGCGGGCCCCGTCGTCGCCGACCGCGTCTCTCAGCCCCTGCCACGCGAAGAAGTCTCCCTCGCGCGCCCTACCGAACGCCTCGTGAAGGGAGGACGGGAGCACCTGCCGCAAACCGTCGAGGCAAGTCTTCCCGGCTCTCGATCGAGTCTCGATCCCTTGGAGCTTCGGGATCACCTTCATCGCGAACACGTCCGCTCGCGCGTCGTCATCTGAGTTCGGCCCCTGCGGGTATTGAACGAGGTAATCGAGCATCGCCTGGAAGACACGATGCCCGATGGCCCTGCCGACCCCGCCCAGCGCTTCGTTGATCTCACGACAGTCACCGTTGAGCGCGTCCTGCAGACTACCGCGTCGCGCCGCCTCTGGGGTCGTCCATCGCTCCCAGGTGGCGCGAGGGAGCGCCGTGTCGCGCCGCGTCACGAGCGCCTGACTCCTCGTCTGAAACACGCGAGGCGCGGGGAACGTCAGGAACTGCGCCCTATCCTTCACCTTGTCGGACAGCGACAAGGTCGATTCGTCTTCGTTCATCGTGCCGACGAACAGGACGTTGTGGTCCAAGAAGAGGTGCGCCGCCTCTTTGCCTGCGCCGGCGTCGATCTCGACCGAACCCCGCTCGAACCCATCGCAGCCGCGAGTGAGCCCCCGGCGCGTCTCGAGCTTAGAGAGCAGCTCGCTGAAGTAATACTCGATGCGAGCGATGTTCATCTCATCGAGCAACACGACGCACATATGCTTCTCGAGAGACGGCACCTCACCGAAGTGGTTCGCTTGGGCCAAGAGGCGCGCGAGCGGGCGCGCTCGATACCGCCCATCCGTGTAGTTGAAGAAGCCGAACAGGTCCTCCGGGCTATCCCAATTCGGCTGTACCGCCACGTTGAGGAACTCGAGCCCTCCGAGGTCGGAGTACAAGCGCGGCAGCTCGCTCTTCCCGGTGCCGCTGATGCCCGAGAGGATGGTGATGGGCGCGATGGAGGAGGTCTTCAGCGAGGTGTGAAACGCGCGCAGGAGGCGCGGCGAGAAGCGGAAGTTCGCCTCAGCGATCTTCGCCTCGATCATCGACAGCCACTCGGCCTCGTCCTCGTGCTCGTATACAAGGGGCCGGGGGCGCTCGAGCGCTGGGCGAGCGAGGTCTCGCAGCCGCTCGTCGCGAGGGAGATCGATGTGCCGGAGCTCCTTCTCGCGCTGCTGCAGTCGCTCGATCTCGGACTTCAGCGCATGTCGGTCGACGTCGAGCTTCGCCACATCGGCGCGAAGGGAGTTGGACCGCTCGAGCGCAACCTGTCGCTCACTCTCGGCTTGGGCCACGCGGCTCTTGAGTGCCTCTTCCCGCCGCTCGAGGTCGCTCACTTCGCCCTTCAGCACGACCGCGCGAGTGTGCGCCTCGAGGACCAGGCCCTCACAGTCCCTGGCCGCGGCTTGGAGGAGCTCGTCTCTCTTGGCGTGCGCCTCGAGGTAGTGTTGCTCCCGCTCCGCGCGAAGGTCGCGCTCGTGTTGCTCTCGCCCGGCCAGCAGGTCGTCACGCTCGGCCCGCACATCCGCCCACGCGGCCTCGATATGGGTCAGATCATCCTGGGTGATCTGAAGCGCACGC
>CAIUAC010000435.1 GCA_903896985.1 uncultured Sandaracinus sp. | reverse complement strand
GGCGCGAGCGAGGTCGCGCTGCTGACCGCGCACCTCTCGCACGACGGTCTGCCCGACGCGCTCGCCGACCTCGCGCGCCTCGACGCGCCCTGCCGACGCCTCGTCGAGGCGCTGTCCTCGGCGCTCCGCCGCGACCCACGGCAGCGCCTCGCGATCGGCGACCTGCGCGCCGCGCTCGCAGCGACCGAGCGCGAGCTCGCTGGTCGTCGTTGGCCCCTCGGCAGCGCCGGCGCGACTTCCGTCAGCTGACCGCGCGCAGGAGCGTATTGCGTAGCGGCGCGCGACGCTGTGCGGGGTATTCTCCGCCACCATGTCCGACGGAACCTACCGCTACCCCACGCCGCTCAACGAACCCGCGAAGTCCTACGCGCCCGGCACCTCGGAGCGCGCCGAGGTCGAGCGCGCGCTCGAGCACGCCGCGGGGGAGGTCGTCGACATCCCCGCCGTCATCGGCGGGGAGCTCGTCCGCAGCGGCAAGACCTCCGACATCGTCATGCCGCACGCGCATCGGCACCTCCTCGCGCGCGTCCATCACGCGAGCGGCGCCCTCGTCACGAAGGCGATCGAGCGCGGGCTCGCGGCGCAGCCCGCGTGGGCGGCGCTGCCCTTCGCGGAGCGCGCGGCGGTGTTCCTGCGGGCCGCGGAGCTGCTCGCCGGGCCGTGGCGTCAGCGCATGAACGCGGCCTGTATGCTCGGCCAGAGCAAGACCGTGCATCAGTCGGAGATCGACGCCGTCTGCGAGCTCGTCGACTTCTTCCGCTTCAACGTCGAGTACGCGCGCCGCATCCACGAAGAGCAGCCCATCTCCTCGCCGGGCACCTGGAACCGCGCCGAGTACCGCCCCCTCGAGGGCTTCGTGCTCGCCGTGACGCCGTTCAACTTCGCGAGCATCGGGGTCAACCTCGCGTTCGCGCCCGCGCTCCTCGGCAACGTCGTGCTCTGGAAGCCCGCGACGACCGCCGCGCTCGCCGCCTGGCGCGCGATGGAGTTGCTGCGCGAGGCCGGGCTCCCCGACGGCGTCATCTCGCTCATCCCCGGCGACGGGCCCGAGCAAGGCGAGGCGGCGCTCGCGAGCAAGCACCTCGCCGGGATTCACTTCACGGGCAGCACGAAGACCTTCCGCAGCCTGTGGAAGTCCGTCGCCTCGAACCTCGAGCACTACCGCACCTTCCCGCGCCTCGTCGGTGAGACGGGCGGCAAGGACTTCATGATCGTGCACCCGAGCGCGGACCTCACCTCGGCGGTCACCGCCGTCGTCCGCGGCGGCTACGAATATCAGGGTCAGAAGTGCAGCGCGCTCTCGCGCCTCTACGTGCCGAAGTCGATGTGGCCGAAGCTGCGCGACTGGGTCGTCGCTGGGCTCGACACGATGAAGGTCGGCGACGTCCGCGAGTTCTCGACGTTCATGGGCGCCGTGATCGACCGCCCCGCCTACGACCGCATTCGCGCCTATACCGAGCTCGGCAAGGCGACCGCGCGCGTGCACCACGGGGCCACTTGCGACGACCGAGAGGGGTATTTCATACAGCCCACCTTCGTCGAGGTCGACGACCCCAAACACCGCCTCATGCAGGAGGAGATCTTCGGCCCTTTCGTCACTGCCTACGTCTACGACGACGCGAAGTGGAGCGAGACGCTCAAGCTCGTCGACGAGACCTCTCCGTATGCGCTGACGGGCGCGGTCTTCGCGCGTGATCGCGGCGCGATCGACGAGGCGCACCGCGTGCTCCGCAACGCCGCCGGCAACTTCTACGTCAACGACAAGCCCACCGGCGCCGTCGTCGGTCAGCAGCCTTTCGGCGGCGGCCGCGGGAGCGGCACCAACGACAAGGCGGGCGCGATGTGGAACCTGATGCGCTGGACCTCGCCGCGCAGCATCAAAGAGACCTTCGTTCCGGCGGTGGACTACCGCTATCCATACATGGGCTGAGGCGGCTCAGCCGACCCAGGCGCGGGCGTTGCGGAACATCCGCAGCCAGGGGCCGTCGGGGCCCCACTCCTCGGGCGACCACGAGTGCTGCACGGTGCGCCACACGCGCTCGGGGTGCGGCATCAGGATGGTCGCGCGGCCGTCGGTCGTCGTCAGCGCGGTGATGCCGTTCGGAGAGCCGTTCGGGTTGGTCGGATAGGTCGAGGCGACCGCGCCGCGCCCATCGACCCAGCGGAGCGCGACGAGGTCAGCGGCCTCGAGCGCGAGCAGGTGCGCGGCGTCTCGCACCTCGACGCGCCCCTCGCCGTGCGCGACCGCGATGGGCAGGCGCGCGCCCTCCATCCCGCGCAAGAGCACCGACGCGCTCGGCTCGACGCGCACCTGCGCGAGGCGGGCCTCGAAGCGCTCGCTGCGGTTCTGCACGAAGCGCGGCCAGAGCTCGGCGCCGGGGATCAGCTCGCGCAGCGTCGCGACCATCTGACAGCCGTTGCAGACGCCGAGCGTGAACGTGTCGTTTCGCCCAAAGAACGCGGCGAATTCGTCGCGAGCGCGCGCGTCGAAGAGGATCGTCTTCGCCCAGCCCCCGCCCGCGCCGAGCACGTCACCGTACGAGAAGCCGCCGCACGCGACGAGCCCGCGGAAGCCACTCAGCGTGACGCGCCCCGCGAGCACATCGCTCGTGTGCACGTCCACCGCCTCGAAGCCCGCGCGATGGAACGCCGCCGCCATCTCGACGTGCCCGTTCACGCCCTGATCGCGGAAGATCGCGACCCGCGGGCGGGCGCCGGAGATCGCGGCGCGCGCGATGAACGGTGCGGCGACGTCCTCCTGCGGATCGAAGGTCAGGAGCGGCGCGAGCCCCGGAGCGTCGACGTCGACGCGCTGCGCTTGCTCCTCGTCTGCGCAGCCCGCGTCGTCGCGGAGGCGCTGCAGCGCGTGCGTCGTCTCCGACCAAATACCGCGCAGCTTCGTCACCGCTCGCGCGTAGACCGTGCGCCCGCCCTGCGTGAGCGTCAGGACGCCGTCGTCCGTCGGCGCGCCGAGCACCCTGACACACTCGCCGAGCCCAGCGTCCGCGAAGCGTGCCAGTACAGACTGGCACTCTGACTCGCGCACTTGCACGACGGCGCCGAGCTCCTCAGCGAACGCCGCGGCGACCGCGTCGCGCCCGACGGGCAGCTCCAGGCGGACGCCCGTCGCGCCCGCAAACGCCATCTCGCACACCGTGACGAAGAGCCCGCCGTCCGAGCGGTCGTGATAGGCGAGCAGCTTCCCTTCGCGCGCGAGCGACTGCACCGTCTCGAAGAACGCGACCAGATCGCGCGGCGCGTCGAGGTCCGCGGGCACGTCCCCGAGTTGCCCGTAGACCTGCGCGAGCGCAGAGGCGCCCGTGCGGTCTTGCCCGCGCCCGAGGTCGATCAGCAGCAGGGTCGTGGGACCGTGATTCTTGCGCAGCATCGGCGTCAGCGCGCCGCGCACCTCGGGCACGCGCGCGAAGCCCGACACGATCAGGGAGAGCGGCGAGGTGACGCTCCGCTTCTCGCCGTCGGCGTCCCAGACGGTGCGCATCGACATCGAGTCTTTGCCGACGGGGATGGCGATCCCGAGCGCGGGACAGAGCTCCATGCCGACCGTGCGGACCATGTCGTAGAGACCTGCGTCCTCGCCCGGATGGCCCGCGGGCGCCATCCAGTTGGCGCTCAGCTTCACGTCGCCGAGCCTCTCGATGGGCACGCTCGCCAGGTTCGTCAGCGTCTCGGCGACGGCGAGGCGCGCGGACGCTGCGGGGTCGAGGAGCGCGACGGGCGTGCGCTCACCGATGGCCATGGCCTCGCCCGCGAAGACGTCGAACGCCGCGCAGGTGACGGCCGCGTCGGCGACGGGCACCTGCCACGGGCCGACCATCGGATCACGCGCGATCAGGCCCGTCACCGTGCGGTCGCCGATGGTGATCAGGAACGTCTTGTCGGCGACGGTCGGCAGGCGCAGCACGCGCTCGACGGCGTCCGCGAAGTCGATCGACGCGGTGTCGAGCGGCGTGCGCGGCGTGCGCAGATGCTCGGTGTGCCGCGTCATCTTGGGCGGCTTGCCGAGCAGCACCTCGAGCGGCAGCGCGATCGGCGTGTCGCCGAAGTGCGCGTCGCTGACGACGAGGTCGCGCGCCTCGGTCGCCTCACCGAGGAGCGCATACGGCGCGCGCTCACGGCGACAGATCGCCTCGAACGCCGCGTAGTGCGCCGGGTCGAGCGCGAGCACGTAGCGCTCCTGGCTCTCGTTGCACCAGAGCTCGAGCGGCGACATCCCCGGCTCGTCGCAGGGTATGGCGCGCAGCGCGAAGTGCGCGCCGCGCCTGGCGTCGTTGACCAGCTCGGGCAGGGCGTTCGACAGGCCACCTGCGCCGACGTCGTGGATCGACACGATGGGATTCTGGTCGCCGAGCCCCCAACAGCGATCGATGACCTCCTGACAGCGGCGCTCCATCTCGGCGTTGTCGCGCTGCACCGAGGCGAAATCGAGGTCTTCTTGGCTCGCGCCCGTCGCCATCGACGACGCCGCGCCTCCGCCGAGCCCGATCAACATCGCAGGACCGCCGAGCACGACGAGCTTGCTGCCGACGGGGATCACGGCCTTCAGCACGTGCTCTGCGCGGATGTTGCCGAGTCCGCCGGCGAGCATGATCGGCTTGTGATAGCCGCGCACCTCGTCGCCCGCGGGGCCACTGACGCGCTGCTCGAAGGTGCGGAAATAGCCGCAGATCGCGGGGCGCCCGAACTCGTTGTTGAACGCCGCGCCGCCGAGCGGACCTTCGAGCATGATGTCGAGCGCGCTCGCGATGCGAGTCGGCTTGCCGTGGTCGACCTCCCAGGGTCGAACGGCGCCTGGGAGCCGCAGGTTCGAGACGCTGAAGCCGACGAGTCCGGCCTTCGGCTTGCTGCCGCGCCCCGTCGCGCCCTCGTCGCGGATCTCCCCGCCGGAGCCCGTCGACGCGCCCGAGAACGGCGAGATCGCCGTTGGATGATTGTGAGTCTCGACCTTGAGGAGCACGTGAATCGGCTCCTCGTGCTCGCCGTAGACGCCAGTGCGCGGATCGACGAAGAAGCGCTTGCCGACGCTGCCTTCGATCACGGCGGCGTTGTCGTGATACGCGCTGAGCACGCCCTCCGGCGCGAGCGCCGTCGTGTTCTTGATCATCTGAAAGAGCGAGCGGTCCTGCGGGACTCCGTCCACGACGAACGTCGCGTTGAAGATCTTGTGTCGGCAGTGCTCGGAGTTCGCCTGCGCGAACATCATCAGCTCGACGTCGCTCGGGTCGCGCGCGAGCGTGCGGAAGGCGTCGACGAGGTAGTCGATCTCGTCCTCTGCGAGCGCGAGTCCGAGCGCCTTGTTCGCGCGGACGAGGGCCTCCCGCCCCTCGGCGAGCAGCGGCACCGTCGAGAGCGGGCGCGGCTCCGCGCGGCGAAAGAGCGCCTCCGCCGCGCCCTCGTCGCTGAGGACCGTCTCCGTCATGCGGTCGTGCAGCAGCGGCGAGAGCGCCGCGACGTCCGCCTCCGTGACGCCGACGAGCGTCCAACGCACCCCGCGCTCGAGGCGGCGCACCGCGTCGAGCCCCGCGATGCGCGCGATATCCGTCGCCTTCGAGGACCACGGGCTGATCGTGCCGAGGCGCGGCACGACGAAGCGCTCGAGCCCGGTGAGCGACTTCGGCGCGCGCGTCGGTCCGTAGTGCAGCAGGCGCGCGAGGACGCCCGCCTCGTTTTCCGTCAGCGGCCGCGAGACGTCGACGAAGTGCACGAACTCGGCGTGCAGGTCGGAGAGCGCCGGGACGCGCCCGCGCAGCGCCTCGAGCTTCTGTCGCGAGCGAGCTTCCGAGAGGGCCGCGGCACCGAGGAGCGTGAGCATGCGGCGAGGATTGACCGACCTGCCGCAGCGGTGCCAGCCGACTGCGTGACCGCGCGCTCGTCTGTGGCGCGCCTCCAATGAGAGCGGGACCTTGTGTACGATGCGCGGTGATGCTCCGCGCCACTCGCCCCGTCGCGTCCCTGCTCGCGCTGTCCCTCGCGCTCGCCGCCTGCGGCGACGACCCGCCCGCCGCGCCCGCGCCGCTCCCGCCCGCGAGCTATTCGCTCGAGGACGGCACGCGCGTCGACGTCGATCCGCACGGCGCCGTCGCGCTCTTCACCGACGACGGCCGCGCGCTCGCGTCGACGACGTCCGCCGGCGTGCCGACGGTGCGCTCGTTCGATCAGACCGTCAGCGTCAACTCGGGCTTCTTCCGACATCGCCGCGCGAACGAGGTCGTGCGCCCGGCGTTGAACTTCCTCGGCAGCGAGCAGACCACCGCCGGCGTCGCGCTGCACTACAGCGGACCCGGCGGCGTCCTCATCGACGCGGTGGTCACCGTCGCGACCGCAGACGAGTCGACGCGCCTCCGCTACACGGCCTCCGGCCCGCACGCGGACTCGCTCGCGCTGCCGTTCTCGTGCGACGCCGCGGCGAGCTTCGCGGGCTTCGGCGCGCAGTACAACGCGACCGATCAGCGCGGCGAGGCGTTCCCCTTGTGGGTGCAGGAGCAGGGCCTGGGGCGCTCTGGGCATGGGCTGCTCAGCGGCGACGCGCACACGACGTACTTCCCGATGCCGTGGTGGCTCGATTGGCGCGGCTTCGGGGTGCTCGTCGACACGCCGGCCCGCACGCTCGTGGACCTCTGCAAGACCGACGCGAACGTCGCGTGGCTCGAGGTCGAGGACGCCGCGCCCCTCGACGTGCTCGTGTTTCACGGGCCGCGGCCGGCGGACGTGATTCGCGCGCTCGGCGACGAGATCGGCCGCGCGAAGCGGCCTCCGGATTGGGCGTTTTCCCCGTGGATCGGGATGCAGGGCGGGCGCACCGCGGTGCTCGACGAGGTCGCCGCGCTCGAGACCGCGGCCATCCCGTTCTCGGCCGTGTGGGTGCAGGACTGGTGCGGCGGCTCGCACCCGACGCCCGAGGTCTACGACCTCAACTACCGCTGGCTGCCCGACGAGACGCTCTATCCCGATCTCGCCGGCCTCGTGCGCACGCTGCGCACCGACCACGACGTGCGCTTTCTCGCCTACGCCAACTCGTTCATCGTCGAGGGCTACGAGCACTTCGCGCCGATGGAGGCGCAGGGCCTGCTCATCCGGCGCCCGACCGGCGAGACCTATACATTTCCTGCGACGTTCACGCCGGGCTCGCTCGCCGACTTCACGAACCCCGCGACCTACACCTACGTCGAGGGCTTCCTGCGCTCGATGGTCAGTGACCTCGGCTTCGACGGCTGGATGGCGGACTTCGGCGAGTGGCTGCCGACGGATGCGCTGCTGTTCGAGGGCGACGCGCGACTCCTGCACAACCTCTATCCCGCCGCGTGGCACAGAGCCTCACGAGACGTGATGGACGAGCTTCGCCCCGACGGCGATTGGGTGGTGTTCAGCCGGAGCGGCTGGACTCGCGATCACGCCGTGCAGCAGGTGGTGTGGATTGGCGATCAAGAGGCGGATTTTCTCCCGGGAGACGGCCTGCCGACGGTGGTCCCCGCGCTGATCAACATGGGCCTCTCGGGAGTGCCCTTCGTGACTCACGACATCGCGGGCTTCAGCGGCGGACCGAGCACGAAGGAGCTGTATATGCGCTGGACGGAGCTCGGCGCGTTCACGCCGATCATGCGCACGCACGAGGGGCTCAAGCGCGACTCCAACTGGAACTGGGACGGGGACGCCGAGACGACCGCGCACTTCGCCCGCTTCGCGCGCATCCACGAGGCGCTCGGGCCCGAGCTTCGCGCGCTCGCCGACGACGCGGGCGCGACCTCCGCGCCGATGCTCCGACACCTCGCCTACGAGTTCCCGGACGATGCGCCGAGTCGCACCGTCAGCGACGAATTCCTGCTCGGCGGCGCGCTGCTCGTCGCCCCCGTCGTCGTCGAAGGGGCCGTGTCGCGCAGCGTGTATCTGCCGCCCGGGCGCTGGTTCGATGTGTGGACCGGGTTGGGCTACGACGGCGGCACGACGATCACCGTCGCGGCGCCGCTCGGCAGCCCGCCGGTGTTCTCGCGGGACGCCGACCGCACGGATCTCCGCGCGATCTTGTGAGTCCGGCGCCGCCCCGCGAGCGCAGACTCCTTCGACACGCGCGGGGCTGACGCGATATCCTCGGCGCCAATGCGCGCTTCCTTCCTGCTGCTCCTCTGCCTGGCTGCGCTCGTCGCGTGTGGCGACCCTGCCCCGCTCACCGACGCCGGTCCGCCGCTCGACGCCGGTGCCGACGCTGGCGCGCCGCTGCCTCCGTGCGACGTCCCTGCGCTCCTCGTCGCCGGCACGCCTGAGACCGACGCGCTCGCGGACGCGCCTGCCCGCTGTGGCGCCCCCGCGTACTCGTGGCTGCGCAGCCCGCGCCTCGGCGAGGTCGTGTCGCGTACGCGCGTCGCGGCGTTCACCGCGCGCAGCCTGACGACGGCCATCGGCGCCGCGGGGCTCACGCTCGGCAGACCCTTCGAGCACGACGTCGCCATCGACACGCTCGTCTACATGACGCAGGACCGCGGCGCGCTCGTGCAAGCCTCGACCGCGCTCGTCTATCCCGTGCACCTCAGCGAGCGACGCGCGCTGCCGACGTTGCTCTTCGAGCACGGCACGAGCGGCTGGACGACCGGCTGCGGCCCGACGCGCGACACCAATTGGCGCTTGCTCAGCGCGGCGCTCGCCTCGCTCGGCTACGTCGTCGTCTCGCCCGATTTTCTCGGCAACGAGAGCGCCGGCGACGCGTACGGCGCGCCCCCGCCCTACCTCGTCGGGGAGGCGACGGCGCTCGCCTCGCTCGACGCCGCCCGCGCGGGGCTGCGCGCCCTCGCAGACCTCCGCATCACGACGTGCGGCACGACTGATCTGCTCGTCTACGGCGCCTCTCAGGGCGGACACGCGGCGCTCTTCCTCGATCGCTACGCGCCGTATTACGCGCGCGAATTCGCCCTGCGCGGCGTCGTCGCGGCCGTGCCCGCGAGCGACTTCCTCGCGCACACCGAGCGCGCGCTCACGGCGCCCGTCCCCGCGACCGATTTCATCGCCGCGTTCCTCGCGACCGCCTCGCACTGGTATGGCGACGGGGCGCGCCTGGACGAGGTCTTCGTGCCCCCGCTCGACGCGCAGATCCCCGCGCTCCTGACGACCGCGTGTGATCCGAGCTTCCCGCCCAACGACCCGCTGACGTCGGAGTTCCAGCCCGCGCTGCTCGCCGCGGCGAGCGCCGGTACCTTCGCGGACCTCGAGCCCTGGGGCTGCATCACGCGCGAGGCGTCGCCTCGGCAGTCGTCGACTCCTCGGCTCGGACCGAGCGACCCGAGCTACGGCATCCTGTTCATCACCGGCGAGTCCGACACGCTGCTCGTCCCCACCATCGAGCGCCCGAGCTACGACGCGCTCTGCGCCGCGGGACTGCCGCTCGAGTACCTCGAGTGTCAGGGCGCCGCGCACGCGGACGGCGCGCTCTGGTCGATCCCCGAGACGCTCGACTTCTTCGACGCGCGCCTCGCGGGAGTGCCGTTCGCGTCCGCATGCGCGCGCCCCGCGGCGTCGCGCTGCCGTGGAACGCCCGCCGCGCCCTGACGCAGCGGACGGCGACTCCCAGGCTCGCGGAGAGGGTCACTCCGCGGACTGCAAGCAGCGGTGTCCGTCGCAGCGTCCCATCCGCAAGACGGCAGGTAGCTCGGAGACTCCGGCGTCTGTCGCGAAGGGGTCGGCCGGGAGCTGCGCGCAGAGAAAGCGGCCGCGCTCGGCCGACTCGCCGAAGTAGAGCGCGCGCCCCGCGTCCCACGCGAGCGCGAAGCCGACGTGGTCGCCGTCGAGCACGGGCAGCGGGCGCATCGATGCGTACACGTTGCCGCAGTCGACGTCGTAGTACGACGTCGCTTCGGCCGTGCGAGGCGGAGCGCGGTGCGCGCCGGTGCGCGCGTCGAGCAGCGCGACGTGCACGCGCGCGCCGTCGATCTCCCAAGCCCAGACGACGCGCAGCCCAGCCTTCACGAAGCTCCCGCCGGTGAAGTCGTCGACGCCGTAGCAGGGGACCTCCAGCACCTCGACAGGGACCGCGCCGAGCTTGGCCCACACGCCGCAGAGGGCCTCGCTGCCCTCGTCGTCGCCGTCCTGCACGACGGCCGCGCGGAGGCCGCCGCCGAGCCAGCGCGCGTCGGCCGGGAGCGCGCGTGGCGTCGGGACCGCGCGGAGCGTCGTCGTGATCGACCAGCCACCGAGCGGCTCGACAGGGTCGACCGCCGCAGCGACCGCCGCGGGCGCGCCGAAGAGCAGGCACTCCGCGCGGCTGCTCGGACAGCTCTTCATCCAGCGGAGCTCGAGGGTCGCGTCGAGCGCGCTCGCGCCGTCGTGCGCGGCGTCGGGCGCCGCCTCGAGCGGGAAGGGCGTCGCGTCTGGCCAAGTCGGCAGCAGCAGCGCCGTGCGCGCGGTGTCGTCGACGAGCGCGAAGCCTTGGTCCTCGTAGGGCAGCTCGTAGACGGGCACCACGCGCACGCCCATCGGCACGGCTGCGGTGAGGTGCAGGTGGCGCGTGGTGCGCTCGGCGCCGCGCCCTGTGACGACCCAGAGGTCGAGCCCGTCGAGCGAGCGCACGATGCGCGGCGCCTCTCCCTGCGAGCGGCGCCCGCGCGTCGCCGTGCGCAGCAGCGTCGCGGGAGGCTCCGCGTGTGCGTCGGTCGCGCCAGGATCGCCGACCACCTCGACGACGAGTCGAGCGGCGAGGGCGGCGAGGTCGAGGGGCACCGAGACCGGCGGCGTTGGTGCGGCGCCGTCGACCGCGGAGTCGCAGCGGGGCGCGTCGGCTCCGGCGTCCGCGGGCTCGACCTTCGCGTCGACCGCGGTGAGCGTAGGCGAGCAGGCGGCGGTGAGCAGGAGGGTCGCGAGCGCGGCGGTGCGAGTGAACATGGGTCGGCGCAAGTGCGAGCGCCGTGCCGACGTCGCGCGTTGCTGAATCGCAGCGGCTCTCGCCCGGCGGCCTCGGGCGCTCGCGTGCGCGCTTCCACGTCGAGCGTGTCTGCGGGTCCACGGGCGCGGGTCGAGTTGCGACATCGTCGGGCGCAGGGAGCGTGCGGATGAACCTCAAGCGCGTTCTGCTCGCATCGCCGATGGGCTTGTTCGGGCTGTCGGGCTGCGGTGACTCCGCGACGCCCGCTGCGCCCGGTGGCGGCCAGCCGACCGAGACCCGCTCGCTCGACCCGACCGAGGTTGACGCCGACCCGACCAAGGTTGAGGTTTTACCCCGGTAAAACAGGTCAACGGACGTGCGCAGTCCGACCAAGGTTGACGCTCTGACCCGACCAAGGTTGAGGTTTTACCCTGGTAAAACAGGTCAATCGGCGTGCGACGAATCGGTGCGAAGTCCAACCAAGGTTGACGCTGACCCGACCAAGGTTGAGGTTCTACCCCGTCAAAACTCCTTGCGCGCGCATTTTACCCGGCCATAACCACCCGCAATGGACGAAGCCCGCTACACCTCCTTCTCAGGCGACCTTCAGCTCGCCACCGGTACGCTGCGCGAGACGCTCGCGCGCACGAAGGAAGCCCTCGACGCCGGGCGCGCCGAGCAACTGCTGCTCTTCCACGACGGCACCGGGCAGCAGGTCGACTTCGACTTCACCGGCACGCTCGACGAGGTGCTCGACCGCGAGGCGCCTCACAAGCCGACGCGCCCCGGCCGACCGAAGCTCGGCGTGTCCTCGCGCGAGGTCTCGCTCCTGCCGCGTCACTGGGAGTGGCTCGAGCAGCAGCCGAACGGCGCCTCCGCCGCGCTGCGCCGCCTCGTCGAGGAGGCGCGCAAGCGTGACCCGGAGGGCGAGCGCGCGCGCCTGGCCGTCGAAGCCGCGAGCCGCGTGATGACGTCGCTCGCGGGGGACCGACCGCACTACGAGGAGGCCTCGCGCGCCCTCTTCGCGCGGGACGCTGCGCGCTTCTCGGCCCTGATCGCCGAGTGGCCCCTCGACGTGCGCGCTCACCTCGAGCACCTCGTCGAGGGGAGTATGCGCGCGCCGACCGGCGATGCCGCGGTCGACGACGCCGGTCCGTGCCTCTGAGCCGGCCCTAGCTCGCGGACTCTGCGCCCGGCACGAGCTTGTCGAGCACCGCGCGGTCGCCCTGCAGCGCCGTCCTCTGCGAGTAGAAGTCGAGCCCTCGCTCGCCGCCTAGCTCCTCGCCACCGCCCGCGCGCCCCGGTCCGCCGTGCACGCACGACGGCAGCACCATGCCGGGCGAGATCGCCTGATCGGCGACCTTCGTGCTGCCGATCAGCAGCCGCCCCGTGAACGGCGCGATCCCGAGCACGAGCGCGTCGAGCGCCGCGCGGTCGTCGCTGTAGACGCTCGAGACGAGCGTGCCCTCGCCCTTGGCGACGAGCGCCGTCGCGTCGTCGACGCTCGCATAGCCCATCAGCGTCGCGCACGGCGCGAACACCTCGCGCTCGTGCACGAGGTGCGCCTCGTGCGGCGCGTCGGCCCGCAGCAAGAGCGGCTGAATGAAGTAGCCGCGCCCCTTCGGCACGCCGATCGGGTCGGCGTCCTGCGCGTTGCCCTGCACGAGCCGCGCGCCGCTCGCGAGCAGCGCCGCGACGCCCTCGCGCGCGTCCGCGAGCTGCTGCGCCGTCGCGAGCGGACCCATGCGCACCTCGTCGTTCGACGGGTCGCCGTACTTCAGCTCGCCGAGGCGCGAGGTCAGCTCCTCTTGCAGCTCGTCGAGGCGCTCCCTCGGCGCGAAGATGCGGCGCGTCGCCGTGCACTTCTGCCCGGTCTTCTGCGTCGTCTCGCGGACCACGTCGCGCACGAACATCTGCCAGAGCTCCGAGCCCGGCTCGACGTCCGGCCCGAGCACCGCGGAGTTGAGCGAGTCCGCCTCGATGTTGACGCGCACGTTCCGCGCGATAGCCGCGTCGAGCGAGCGCATGATCCGCGCGGTGTTGCTCCCCCCGGTGAACGCGAGCACGTCCTGCGCGCCGAGGTGCTCGAGCAGATTCCCCGCCGAGCCGCAGACGAGCTGAAGCGCGCCCTCGGGCAGCACCTTCGCTTCGTGCAGCCGCTCGACGAGGCGGAACGTCGCGAGCGCCGTGCTCGTCGCCGGCTTCGAGACGACGGGCACGCCCGCGAGGATCGCGACGGCGGCCTTCTCGGCGAGCCCCCACGCCGGGAAATTGAACGCGTTGATGTGCACCGCGACGCCGCGCCGCGGCAGCTTCACGTGCCGCCCGAAGAAGCGCGCGCTCCGCGTCAGCTGCTCGCCGGGCCCGTCCACGAGGAATTTCGCCGAGCCGAGCTTCTTGCCGAGCGCGGCGTAGTACGCGAGCGTCCCCGTCGCGCCGTCGATGTCGAACTTCGAGTCCGAGCGTGTCGTGCCGGCGTTGATCACCGACGCCTCGATCAGCGCGTCACGCACCTGATGGAGCGCCTTGCTCATGCCCTCGAGCACGGCGCCCCGCTCGGCGAAGGTCATCGCCCGCAGCGTCGGCCCACCGACGGTGCGCGCGTAGTCGAGCGCGCCCGGCAGGTCGAGGCCCTTCGTGCTCGTCACCGCGACGGGCTCTTCCGTCGCAGGGTTCACGAGCGTCGCGTGGCCCGTCGCATCACCGGCGACGAAAGCGCCCTTCAAGTAGCTCTGGAGCGTGATCATCGTCTTTGCCTCCGGGATTGAGCGGGCGAAGATGCGACGGACGCTGTGTTTCTGGTAAGCGAAAGCTCACGCCCGCCGCGACGCTAGGCGTGCCCGCCGAGCGCCTTCTTGAGCGGCTTGTTGAACGCCCACATCGACAAGCCCGCCGCGATGCCCATCGCCGTCAGCAGCATGAAGAACTGCTCGTGCGACCAGCGCGTGTAGAGGATGCCGATGTAGCCGCTCAGCGTGTTGCCGAGGAAGCTCGAGATGAACCACATCCCCATCATCATCGAGACGATGCGGACGGGGGACACCTTCGTGACGAGCGAGAGCCCGATCGGCGAGAGGTAAAGCTCCCCGATCGTCAGCAGGAACGTGCAGAAGAGCGGCCAGAACAGGCTGCCCTTGCCCTGACCGACCATCTGCGCGCCGACGATCATCACGATGAACGACGCGCCGAGGATGAAGCAGCCGATGGCCATCTTCGAGACGCTCGAGGGCTCGGTGCCCTTCTTCGCCTGATGCCGCCACCACATATCGAGGATCGGCGCGAAGACGAAGATGCAGAGCGGGTTGAACGACTGGAAGAACGTCGACGGGATCTGCCAGCCGAAGACGATCGGCCACACGGTCTGCTCGTCCGCCCACGTCTGCATGGTGTTGCCCTGCTGCTCGTACACCGCCCAGAAGACGACGTTGAGCAGGCAGAGGCCGACGAGCGCCCAGACGGCCGTCCACTCGGCCTTGCCGAGCTTCGCGGGCTTCGGGGCGTCGGCCGCCGCGTTCTTCGCGAGGTTGTCTTTCGCCAGGTACTTCTGCCCGAAGAGATACACGACGAGGCCGATGCACATGCCGATGCCGGCGGCGGCGAAGCCGTAGTGCCAGCCGTAGACGACGGCGAGCGTGCCGACGACGAAATTGCAGAGGAACGCGCCGAGGTTGATGCCCATGTAGAAGATCGTGAACGCGCCGTCGCGGCGCGGATCGCCCGCGGGATAGAGCGAGCCGACCTGCGTCGAGACGTTGGGCTTGAACGCGCCGTTGCCGAGGATCAGCAAGAACAGCGCGATGAAGAACGAGTTCTCGATCGCCATCACGAAGTGCCCGGCGGCCATCAAGAGCCCGCCGACCACGACGGCCTTGCGCTGCCCGAGGTACTTGTCAGCGAGGATCCCGCCGAAGAACGGCGTCAGATAGACGAGCCCCGTGTACCAGCCGTAGAGCGTGGACGCCTGCTCGCCGGGGTTGCTCGAGAGCAGCGGCTGGATGAGGTCCCAGCCGATCACGGTGTGCGGGTTTCCCGCGACGAGGTTGCACGGCGTCGGCAGCTGTCGGCAGCCCTGGTACGTCTCGCGCAGCGCGACGAACAGGTAGTTCGCCATGTACAGCTTCAGGAGCCCGCGCATGCCGTAGTAGGAGAAGCGCTCCCACATCTCGGCGAAGAACAGGATCGCCAAGCCGGGCGGGTGCCCGAAGCGGCGCTCGAAGGCGGTGACCGGCAGGCCGGTGGGCTCTTGGGAGGGGGCGGATGCGGTCGCGGTGCTCAAGATGTTTCCTCGGCGAGGCCGACACTCTACCGGAAGCGGCGGCGCGGCGGACAGAAACGCGACGCAGTGTGACGGCCCGCGGCGGACCACTCTTGCCTGTTGCATCGTCGCGGCGCGGGTGTAGCGTCGGCGCCCTATGAGCGCTGGAAGTACGAAGGACCCGAAGGGACGAGCGCTGGTCGCGGCCTCCCTCGGCGCCGTTGGCGTGGTCTACGGGGACATCGGCACCTCCCCGCTCTACTCGATGAAGGAGTGCTTCGCGTACGACCCGCTGCACCCGCAGCTGAGCCACGGCATGCCCGTCACGGACGAGAACGTCCTCGGCATCCTCTCGCTGTTCTTCTACGCGCTCACCTGCGTCGTCGTGATCAAGTACCTGACCTTCATGCTGCGCGCCGACAACAACGGCGAGGGCGGCATCCTCGCGCTGCTCGCGCTGTTGAAGCCGAAGGAGGGGCGCGACGGGCGCGCGATCGGCATCGGCGCGGTGCTGGTCGGGCTGGGGCTCTTCGGCGCGGCGCTCCTCTACGGCGACGGCATCATCACGCCGGCGATCTCGGTGCTCTCGGCGGTCGAGGGGCTCGAGGTCGCGACGCCCGGTCACCCGGGGCTCCTCAACGACTACATCGTGCCGCTGACCGTCGTCATCCTCTGCGGCCTCTTCTGGGTCCAGCGGCACGGCACCAAGCGCATCGGCACGCTCTTCGGCCCGGCGATGCTGCTCTGGTTCGCGGCGATCACGCTCGCGGGCGCGCCGTGGATCTTCAAGCGCCCCGAGGTGCTCGCGGCGGTCAATCCCTGGCACGCGTTCCACTTCTTCGCCAAGCATGGCAAGCACGGCTTCCTGATCCTCGGCTCCGTCGTGCTCTGCGTGACGGGCGGCGAGGCGCTCTACGCGGACATGGGGCACTTCGGCCGCGGGCCGATCCGCTACGCGTGGTACGCGATCGTCTTCCCGGCGCTGCTGGTCAACTACTTCGGCCAAGGCGCGTACCTGCTCGAGAAGGGGCAGGCGGGCGCGGCGACGCCGTTCTTCGGGCTGACGCCCCACTGGGCCGTGCTGCCGATGGTCGTCATCGCGACGGTCGCGACGGTCGTCGCCTCGCAGGCGCTCATCTCGGGCGCGTTCTCGCTGTCGAACCAAGCCGTGCAGCTCGGCTACTCGCCGCGCGTGACCATCGTGCACACCTCGGGGACGACCGAGGGGCAGATCTACGTCCCGGAGGTCAACAGCCTCTTGTGGATCGCCTGCATCGCGCTCGTGCTCGCGTTCCCGTCCTCGTCGAAGCTCGCCGCGGCGTACGGCATCGCGGTCACCGGCACGATGGCCATCACCTCGGTGCTCTTCTTCGCGCTGATGTACAAGCGCTGGGGCGTCGCGAAGACGGGCGCGCTCGTCGCGTTCTTCCTGCTCTTCGACCTCTCGTTCCTCGGCGCGAACATCGTCAAGATCGCGCACGGCGGCTGGGTGCCGCTCGTCGTCGGCGCGGTCGTCTTCACCGTGATGACCACGTGGAAGCGCGGCCGCTCGGCGCTCTCCGATTACATCCGCCGCCGCACGCTCGACATGGACGAGTTCGTCGCGGAGCTCGACCACCGCAAGCCGCACCGCATCTCGGGGACGGGCGTCTTCATGACCTCGAACCCGAGGGGCGCGCCGCCGGTCCTCGTCCACCACGTGCATCACAACCGCGTGCTCCACGAGAACGTGATCCTGCTCAGCATCATCACGGAGCACGAGCCGCAAGTAAGCCCGGAGCGGCGCGTCGAGGTGCGCGAGATCGGCCACGGCATCCACCACGTGACGGCGCACTTCGGCTTCATGCAGTCGGCGTCGGTGAAGGAGATCCTGCTGCGCACGAAGGCGGCGGGCGTGCCCTGCGACTTCGAGGAGGCGACCTATTACCTCGGGCGCGAGACGCTGCTCGTCGACGGCGACGCGAAGATGATGCGCTGGAGAAAGGCGCTGTTCGCGTACCTCTCCCGGAACGCGCGCCCGGCGACGGCGTTCTTCCAGATCCCGCCCGACCGCGTCGTCGAGCTCGGGATGCAGATCCAGCTATAGGCTCGGCCCCGGATGCAGATCCAGCGATAGGCTCGGCCCCGGATGCAGATCCAGCGATAGGCTCGGGACGGGCTGCGCCGCGGGCGCAGCGCCGTCGAGCGCTCAGGTGTCGAGCGCGGCGACGCCGACCTGATCCCAGTAGGTCACCGCGTCGCGCCTCCAGCGCATGAAGCGCGTGCCGCCGTCCTGCGAGATCACGATGGCGAGGGCGTCGTGATAGGCGGCGCAGAGCCGGTAGGCGGCGTTGTGCCGGGTGCCGACGAGGTCCGTGCGCTCCTTGATGCGGTGCTCGCCCTCGACGTCGAGCGCGCGCGCGACTCGCCCCACGTCGGGGAGCTCGCCGGACACGACGCCGCCGAAGCCGAGCACCTCGAAGCGCAGCGTCATCACGACGGCGCCGTCGATGTCCGCGAGCGCGCCGATCAGGTGCGCGACCTCGTAGATCGCCTCGTCGAGCTCCGCGACGAGCGGGTCGACGAGCGAGGCGTGCTCGTTCCAGCCGACCTTCGTGCCCGGCGGCACGAGCGGCGCGCAGACCTCGGCGAGCGCGTTCATCGTGCGCACCATCAGCGAGCGACAGCGGCGGCGCGGCTCTTCGTCGACGAAGCGATGCTTGAGCGTGACGAAGGTGTCTTCGTCGGTGAAGCGCGCTGCGTCGGCGGGCGGCACGAACACGATGGTGCCCCCGTGCTTCGCCGCGCGGATCGTCGCGACGATCCGCCGCACGAAGTGCTGCCCGAGCTGCCGCACGAAGTCCGGATCGACCTCCGCCCAAGGGCTGTGCGCTGCCGCCCGCGCCGCCTCGTGCTGCGCCCAGATCTCGCCGCGCACGTCCGCGAACACGCCCGGCAGCCAGCGCGAGTCGAAGACCTCGTGCTCGGGCTCCGAGAGCTTTCCGCCCGCGAGCCGCGCGACCGGCGCGAGCCCCTTCGAGACGGTCAGGCGCCCCGGTCCGCCCACCGAGACTACGGCGAACGGCGGCAGCGACGCGTGCACTCCGCGCCCGCCTTGCGACACCTGCAGCCAGCGCGGGCCGGTGTAGACGATCCCCCAGATCTGGATCGCGCCCTTGTCCGTCGCCTGCACGCCGAGCAGCGCGCGGTGGTACTTCGCGGCCTGCGAGAGGCGCCGCAGCTCGTGCGCGTCGAGGGGGCGCGGCTGCACGAACACCAGGCGATGCACGCCGTAGGGCGGGCCGCGGTGGGAGGCGAAGACCTCGGGCGGCGCGAGGATCGCCCGGAACGTGACGGCGCGCTCCTCGTCGCGGAGCAGGCTCGCCTGATACGCGGTGGAGATCAGCACCTCGAGCACGTCTGTCGGCGGCGCCTCTCGCGGAAACGCGCCCTCCGGCCAGGCGCCCGTCGCCTCCACATGGGACCAGTGCGTGTGCACGAACGCTGCCAGATCGTCAGGATAAGCGTGCGTTCGCACCGTCACGGCGCATACGGTATCACGCCCGACCGCCCGCGCCTTTCGACTCGCGCCCGCGTGCTACCGTCCGCGCCGTGTTCAAGCGGATCTTCATCGCCAACCGGGGCGAAGCGGCGGTCCGCGTGGCCCGCGCCTGCGACGCGCTCGGCATCATCCCGGTCTTCGCGGTCTCGGAGGCGGACGCGAGCGCGGCCTATGTGCGCGGGCGCGAGCACGTCGTGCTCGGTCCCTCGCGCGGCGCCGAGAGCTACCTCGATCACGCGCGCATCGTGCAAGCCGCCAAGCAGAGCGGCTGCACCGCGCTGCACCCGGGCTGGGGCTTTCTCTCCGAGGATCCGCGCCTCGCGATGCTCTGCGCGCAGCACGGCGTGACCTTCGTCGGGCCGCCGCCGCACGTGATGCAGCTGATGGGC
>CAIUAC010000434.1 GCA_903896985.1 uncultured Sandaracinus sp. | reverse complement strand
GCCTCGCCGTCGGCGCCTGCGCTCCGTGCGCTCGACATGAACACGCGCACCGCGCGCTTGCGCCCCGCGGCGGTCATGCGCGGCCAGGCGGCGGTCGTCGGCCCGAGCGCGGCGCTGCCGAGGCGCGCGAGCAGATCGGCCGCAGGGCCTGCATCCTCTCCGTCTCCGACCAGCGCGCGAACGACGCGCTCGACGCCCCCTTCGAAGTCGAGATCCGTATAAAGCTCGAGCCCCGCGAGCGCCGTGCGCGTCGCGGCGTCCTGTGCGCCGACGGGCAGGTACGCCTCGTCGAGCACGACCGACACGCACGTCCAGGCGAGCGGTTCGCGCGGCACGACCCAGTAGCGCTGCCCGGGGTGTAGCAGCGCGTCCTCGGGCAGCGTGACCCGGAGTCGCGCGCCCGCGTCGCCGACCAGCCAGAGCACCTTGGGCCGACCGAGGTGCGCCGCCGTCGCGTCGACGGGCGAGGGCGTCACGGCGAACGCGCGGACCGCGAGCCCTGACGCCACCCGCTGCGCGCTCACGAACTCGCCCCGCCCAGAACCGCCGCGCCCCTCGGCCCAGTAGCCCTCCTCGGGACGCTCCAGCGTGCGCGGGGCGCCGACGGCGGAGACGTCTTCCCCCGCGCCGTCTTGGCTCGACGCGCCGACGAAGCGCAGCCCCGCCACGAGCGGCGCGCCCTGCGGTCCGGGCGACGTCGGCGTCGCGACGATCTCCTGCTGCAGCCCCGCGGTCGGCACCTGAAAGAGCACGACCGCGCGCAGCGTCTGCGTCTGCGGATCGACGGCGCGCGGAAACAGGAGCGTGCGTTCTGTCCCGCAAATCCGGGCGTTTTCTGCGACTGTCCCGACGATCACGTCGAGCGCGCCATCCCCCGTGCGGTCAGCGACGTCGACGACGGTAGCGCTCCGCTCGCCGGGATCGCCGTGCAGATCCGTGCGCCCGCTCCACAACACGCGCGGCCTACCCCCCGGCTGTGCGACCAGCGCCGCTGCCTCGCGCCCGTCGCCGCGCGCGCGCACGACGACGACGACCGTGCCGCCAGCCAGCGTCACCTCCTCGACCGTGGCGTCCGTCGCGCTCTCGAGCGGCAGCGCCGCGTCGATCGAGCCGATCCGCACGTGCACCGCTCCGTCGCGCGCCTCGACCCGGAGCGCCTGCGCCCGCGCCGGGCGGCCGAGCTGCACGCTGCGCGCGAGGGGCAACGGTTCGGCGCGCACCGCGGTCGCCACGGACAGCGTCGCGAACGAAAGGGTGCAGCCGACCAGACCGAGCGTGACGAACTTCCGCATGTCGTGGCCTCGAGAAAGCGCGAGCGTGGCACGGTCGTCGCGCAGCGCGAAGCGCCGGCGACTCAGGTCGCCACCTAGCGCGTTCCCGGCCAGCGGACACGGCAGAACTGAAATGGCGCGTCCCATCCGCGCCACATACGGAACGTCGAATGAGCTAAGGGGTTGACAATTTGCGGTGCGCAGTCGATACCGCTGCCCCTGTCGAGACCGGACCAGGAGCCCCATAGGACTGCCATGCACGTGCCCAAGGCCAGCCGGGCGACCTCCGCGAAGTCGAAGAAGTCGGACCCCAACGTCAAACCCGGGGAGTCCCGCGATCGTCGACCCGTCGGTGGCACGCCCCGTGCTCCCGTGAAAGGCGTGAAGACCACTGTAGCGCGTGCGCCCGCCGGGCGTACCAATGCAGCGGCCGCCACGACCACCCAAGCCAAGGCTCCGGCCAAGGCCCCCACGGGCAAGAATTCGCCCTCGCAGCCTGCGCCCAAGTCGACCGCATCGAAGGCGGCGAAGCCCGCACCGAAGCCGACCGCCCCCAAGGCGTCCCCGGCAGTTCCCCAGACGACCACCAAAGTTCCCGAGATGCGCGCCTCGAGCACGCCCCCCGGGAAGAACAGTGGTCCGCCGCGTGTCTCCTCTCAGCGCCCCATCGTGGGAATGAAGAGCGCGCGACCCGCAATCGGTGCCAAGGCAAGCATGGGCGGCGAGTCCGAGTCGAAGCAGCACGGGAGACAGCCCATGGTCAAGCAGCAAGCAGTAGGCATTTCGGCCAGACCACAGCAGAGCGCGACGGGCAAGCCAGCGCTTACCGGTCGGCCCCAGCCTGTCGCTGCGTCCGGGAAGTCCCAGGCAGGCGCCTCGTCGAAGGCGCAAGCGAGCAAGCGCCCCGCCGGCAAGGCGGAGACGGACGAGAAGGAAGAGCGCGAGGAGGAGTCCGAAGAGGGCTCCAACGAGAACGAGCCTTCCAAGGAAGACCTCGCTGAGGCGCAGGCCGAAGCCGAGAAGGCGCTCAAGGAGATGGAGCGGCAGGGCGGGGGAGACTCCACGCTGAGCCGTTACTTCCGCGAGATGGCCAACCACCGCGTGCTGCAACCGCACGAGGAGGTCGAGGCCGCCAAGGAGGTCGAGCGCCTGGAGATCGGCTACTGGGAGGCGCTCCTCTCGTATCCGCCCGCGCTCGAGACGGTCGCGCAGGTCCTCGACAAGCACCTCGAGGTGCCGATCCCGGACGTCGCGACCCTCCGCAAGCTGGCCAAGCCGCTCAAGACGGCGACCGCCAAGCCCTCGAAGGCCGTGCAGCAAAAGTGGGACGAGACCGTGAAGATCGTCTCGACGCAGCTCCGCGTCGTCGACTCCGACCGCATCTTCGTCAACCAGAGCGACAAGGCCGTCCATCGCCTCGCGGGGCTGCTCTCGGAAGAGCGCGACATCCTCGGTGACGAGGTCCGGATGGTGCCGGCCTTCAAGAAGTTCCTCAGCCTGGTCGAGGGGGCGCGCCGCGCTCAGCAGCGCGCGAAGAACCGCTTCGTCTCGGCGAACCTCCGCCTCGTCGTCAGCATCGCGCGCCGCTACAACCGCGGCCGCCTGCCGCTGATCGACCTCATCCAAGAGGGCAACATCGGCCTGATGAAGGCCGTCGAGCGCTTCGACCACAACCGCGGCTACCGCTTCTCGACGTACGCGTCGTGGTGGATCCGCCACGCCATCAGCCGCGCGCTCGCCGACAAGGGCCGCGCGGTCCGCATCCCCGTCCACATGCTCGACACGTACAACCGTGTCGCGCGCGCCACGCAGGCCATCGCGACCCGCACCGGCGCCGAGCCCTCGCCCGAGGAGCTCGAGAAGGAGACGGGCATCGCCGCCGAGAAGCTCGAGAAGATCAAGGGCTACTGGGCCGAGACCCCGTTCTCGCTCGACCGCCCCGTCAACGACGAGGACGGCCGCAAGTTCATCGACTTCCTCGAGCAGGAGGGCGTCCCGACGCCCTACGAGAACCTCGTCTCGCAGACGTGGAACGACGAGGTCCGTCGCCTCCTCGAGACGCTCTCCCCGATGGAGGCGCGCATCCTGCGCTGGCGCTTCGGCCTCGACGACGAGGACGAGCTCACGCTCAAGGAGATCGGCGACAAGTACAACCTGTCGCGCGAGCGCATCCGGCAGCTGCAAGAGCAGGCGCTCGCCAAGATCCGTCGGCAGATCAAGGAGTAGAGCGTTCCGCTGGTCGGCAGATCAAGGAATAGAGCGTTCCGCTGGTCGGCAGCTCAAGGAGTAGAGCGTTCGGCGGGGGGCTTCTCCTCCGCCCAAAGTTCCCCGCACGCCGCGACAGAGATGTCGCGGCGTTGCTGTTTAATCCTCCGCTGCCCCCGACGTCGCGGCTGCGGTGCCCGGCGGCTGATAGGTCGGGTGAAGCTGCGCGACCAGCGCCCGGACCGTCTCGTCGCAGAGCGTGCGCGCTGGCCCGTGCTTGCCGGCGACGCCGTTCGTCAGGACGCTGAAGGCGTAAGCCTCGTCGTTGGGCCCGAGCACGAAGCCTGAGAGCGCGATCGCGTTGTTGAGCGTGCCGGTCTTGGCGCGGACGACGCCGCGCGGCACATCGCGCAGGCGATTCGTGAGCGTGCCGTCGACGCCCGCGACCGCGAGCTGCGCCAGATATTCGCTGCGCAGGGCAGGGTCGCGGTAGACGTGGCTGAGGAGCTTCGTGAAGTGCGACGCAGCGACGAGGTTTCCGTCGAAGAGCCCCGACCCGTTCACGATCGTGGCGGCGCCGTGCGGCACCCCCGCGACCTCGAGCAAGGCGAGCGCGGCGGCCGCGCCATCGGCGGTGCGCCCCGGGCGATGGCGCTCGGCGCCGACGACCTTGAGGACCATCTCCGCGACGAAGTTGTCGGAGTCCTTGCCGAGCGCGCTGAGGATCTGCGAGAGCGGGGCGGAGCGATGCGAGGTGATGAGCGGAGCGTCCGGCGGAGTCGCCGCGACGCGGACGCGCACCGGAGCGCGGATGCCGAGCCTGCGCAGCGCCTCGACGAACGCATGACCGGCGAACGGCACGGGATTCTCGACGCGCCGCCGGTACGAGACGCCGCGGATGCCGAGCGGCACGGTGCCGCGCACGCGCAGCGTGAGCGTGTCGCCCGCCCCGCGCTGATCGGCGATGACGTGCGGCTCGCCACCCGCCGTGGTCGTGACCTCGTTGGTCACGGTGAAGTAGCCGGCCGCCGCGAGGCGCACCGTGGCAGCGTCGCCCTCGGCAGCGCCCGGCACGATGCGCAGATCGTAGGCGTTCTCATCGACGGCGAGGGCGGAGATGGGCGCGCGGAACGCTGCGACCTCGTTGGGCTGCTGCTCGAACGACGGCGGCAGCACGTGGTCGTCGAAGTACGTCCCGTCGACGACGACCTCGTCGATGCGCCGCACGCCGCGGTCGACGAGCGCCTGCGCGAGCTCGACGAAGTCCGCGAGGCGCAGCGTCGGGTCTCCGCCGCCCTTCAGGTAGACGCCGCCGACGACCGCGTCGCCCTCGATCCGCCCGTACACGCCCGTCAGCATGCGGAAGTCCGCGCCGAGCGCGGTGAGCGCCGTCGCGGCCGTGATGAGCTTCTCGTTCGACGCGGG
>CAIUAC010000433.1 GCA_903896985.1 uncultured Sandaracinus sp. | reverse complement strand
GAGCATATCGCGCCGACGCATGCTGGAGGAACCTCATGTCTGCCGACGCCCCGCTCACGCTCGACTGCCTCGCCTGTGGTGCTTGCTGCCGGACGGGGCGCGACGGCTGCATCCTCGTCCCCGCCGAGGACCTCGCGCGCTGGAAGAGCCTCGGGCGCGAGGACCTCGTCGCACAGCTTCAGCCGGGACACTTCGGTGAGGCCGCGTTCGCGACGCGGGACGACGGCGCGTGCGTGCACCTCGGCACCGAAGCGAGCGCGAACGCCTGCGCCATCTACGAGGTCCGCGGTACGACCTGTCGCGACTTCGAGCGCGGCAGCGCGCAGTGCCACGAGTTCCGCCGCGACGCTGGGCTCGAGTAGGGCTTCGCCCGGCCGGCGAGAAGCGCCGTAACGAGCCAAACGCGTCGCCGAGGCACGCCGGAGGGGGCGGCCCGGTACCACGGTGCGCTTCGACGTGCTATTGCCTCGGCCCCCCTCGACGATCAGCTCCGTCGCGGCGTGGCCTCTTCAGCCCCCCCAAGGCCCTCGCCCAAGGTAGACCCCGTGAACCGAATTGTCGGCTTTCTTCTGACTTTGGCCCTCGCTGGCTCGCCCACCATCGCGCTCGCGCAGCCCATGCTCATCGACACGCTCGGCGGGGTGCGCGGCTACGGCACGGAGTGTCTATCGCCGAACGACGATGGCTCGTCGAACATGATCGACCTGACGGCGGCCTTCCCTGGGGGGCTCGAGTTCTTCGGACGGCGGCACACGCTCGCCTACGTCAACACGAACGGAAACATCACGTTCCAGGGGCCGCTCTCGACGTTCACGCCGACGGCGTTCCCCGTCGCTGACCGCCCGACCATCGCGCCCTATTGGGCGGACGTCGACATCCGAGGCGCGTCGTGCAGCGGCTTCGGCGGCGGCTTGGGCTGCGCGAACCCGACGACGAACGGCGTGTGGTGGCACGTCGAGCCGGGTCGGATGGTCATCACCTGGGACCACGTCGGCTTCTTCAGCTGCGACGACAGCAACCAGATGACGTTCCAGCTGATCCTGACCGAGTCACGCTACTGCGGGATCGCGGGCGACTTCGACGTCGAGTTTCGCTACACGCAGTGCGAGTGGGAGACGGGCGACGCGAGCGGCGGCACGGGCGGCTTCGGCGGCACTCCGGCGCAGGTCGGCTTCGACGCGGGCAACCTGACGGATTTCGTGTCGATCATGGGCTCACGGCTCGACGGCATCAGCCGCGTCGTCTGCGACGGCTCGAACGTCGGTGAGCCGGGCATCTGGCGCTTCCGCATCCGGCGCGGCGTCGTCGAGTGCCCCGACGCGGGGAATCCCTGCACGCTGCCCGACGCGGTCGGCGTCTGCGCCGAGGGGCGCACGCAATGCCGCGGCTCGAGCATCGAGTGCGTGCCGATCGTCGCCGCGAGCGCCGAGCGCTGCGACGCCTTCGACAACGACTGCGACGGCATGGTCGACGAGGATCCCGGGATGTGCGGCTCCGTCGACGTCTGCGACCGCGGGCGCTGCATCACGCCGTGCTTCGAGGGCGGCTGCGCGACGGGCTTCACGTGCTCACCGACGGGCGTCTGCCTCGAAGACGCGTGCGCCTCCGTGACGTGCGCCGCCGGCGAGCGCTGCGTCGAGGGCGCCTGCATCGGCGTGTGCAACGGCGTCATCTGCCCGCCGGGACGCGAGTGCGTCGGCGGCAGCTGCCAGGATCTGTGCGCCGTCGTGACCTGCGCGTCGTGCGAGGTCTGCACGGCGGGCAACTGCAACACGCGCTGCGAGGTCACGGGCTGCCCCGTCGGCGAAGCGTGTGAAGAGACGGGATACTGCGTCGAAGCGGCGTGTCTCGGCGTGCTCTGTGCCCCCGGGCGCATCTGCCGCGGCGGCACCTGCGCGAGCGCGTGCGCCGGCGTCGTCTGCCCGTCGGGCGAGACCTGCCTGCGCGGCGAGTGTCAGGCGCCGGTGATCGTGATGCCGGACGCGGGCATGCCCGACGCTGGCGCGCTCGACGGCGAAGTGCCGACGACGGACGGCGGCCCATCGACGCTCGACATGAACGTCGTGTCGCCGGACGGCGGGCGCATCTCGCCTCCCGCGCCCCAGCCGAGCGGCTGCGGCTGCGCGGTCCCTGGGCAGAGCCGCGGCGACGCGCGCGGCGGCCTCCTCGCGCTGATGCTGCTGGGCGTCGCGTTCGCAGGGCGCCGGAGACGCTCGCTGCTCCCTTTCGTCGCGGCCGCAGCCGTGGCGGCGACGCTGGGCGCCTGCACCGTCCGTGACACCCCGACGCCCGTCACCGACCCCTGCGGCAACGGGGTGCTCTCGTCCGCCGAGATCTGCGACGACGGCAACGCCGCGGACGGCGATGGCTGCGCCGCGCTCTGCTTCGTCGAGTTCGGCTGGGAGTGCGCGGGCGAGCCGTCGACGTGCACGCGGAGCATCGTCCCCGCCGTGTGCGGCGATCACGTCCTCGCGGGCAGCGAGCAGTGCGACGACGGCGGGCAGACCGCAGAGTGCGACGCGGACTGCACGCTCGTGCGCTGCGGCGACTCGGTGGTGAACACCGCCTCGGGCGAGGAGTGCGACGACGGCAACCCGATCGACGGCGACGGCTGCACCTCGCGCTGCGTCGTCGAGCCGGACACTTGCGGCAACGGGATGTGCGAGGGCGGCGAGACCTGCACGAACTGCGGCATCGACTGCGCGCTGACGCCGCTGTGCATGGAGTGTCCCGACGCCGACGGGGACGGCGCGCGCGACGACACCTGCGGCGGCACCGACTGCAACGACGACGACGTCGCGGTCGGACCAGGTATGACCGAGGTCCCCTGCAACCGCATCGACGACGACTGCAGCCCGACGACGCGCGACTCGCTCGACGCGGACATGGACGGCTCGAGCTGCAACTTCGACTGCGACGACAACGACCCGGCGCGCTCCCCGCTCTTCCGCGAGGTCTGCGGCGACGGGCTCGACAACGACTGCGACGCGGCGACGCCCGACCTGTCGGACTTCGACGGCGACGGCTCGATGTGCGACGTCGACTGCGACGACTCGGACCCCACGCGGCGCCCGGGCGGCGTCGAGCTCTGCGACGGAATCGACAACAACTGCAACGGCGTGCTCGACGGCGTGAACGAGGACGACGACCGCGACGGCTT
>CAIUAC010000432.1 GCA_903896985.1 uncultured Sandaracinus sp. | reverse complement strand
CGGCATGAGCCCGCGCGAGGCGCTCGCCGCGCCGCGCTTGCACCACCAACACCTGCCCGATCAGCTGTTTTACGAGCGCGGCGGGCTCGACCCCGAGGTCGTCGCGGCGCTGACCTCGATGGGTCATGCCGTGACCGAGCGCCCCGCGAGCGAGCCGCTCCAAGGCGATGTGCAGGCGATCTTCGTGGACGCTGACGGCACCCTGCTCGGCGCGAGCGATCCGCGGCGAGGCGGCGCGCCCTTCGCGCTCGCCGAGCGCGTCGGCGCCGTGCACTGAGTCTCACGCGAGAGGTCGCCGCACGTCGCCCTTGCGCCTCGACCGCGAGACTCGGCACTCTCGCGACATGCGCATCAGTGTTCGCTGGGTCGTGGTCGTTGCGGTCTTCGGGCTCTCCTTCGTCGCGCTCCCGCGCTCGTCGGCGCGCGCTCAGACCTTCGTCGTCGCTCCGTATCTGCAGCAGATGACGCCGACCTCTGCGTGGATCCTGTGGGAGACGAGCGAGGGCGCGGAGAGCACGGTCGCGTTCGGTCCGACGATGACCGTCGAGCAGAGCGCGACGGGCACGGCGCAGGCGAGCGAGGGCACCGCGCAGTTGCACGAGACTCTCCTCGATGGCCTCACGCCCGCGACACGCTACTTCTATCGCGCGACGACGGGCACGGCGGTCAGCGAGGTGCTGCACTTCACGACGCCTCCGCTGCGCTCTGCCGGCGAGCCGTTTCGCTTCGTCGCCTTCAGCGACACCCAGACGGATGACGCGAACCCGGACGTCTTTCGGCAGCTCATTGACGACGGCGTGATCCGCTTCGCGACGGATAACCTCGCGCCGGAGCTCGACGACGCGTTCGCGTTCGCGCTCGTGCCCGGGGACCTCGTCGAGAACGGCACCGATTATCCGCAGTGGGCCAACGAGTTCTTCGCCGCCGCCGCGCCGCTGATGGCGAACGTGCCTGTCTATCCCGTGATCGGGAATCACGAGGGAGGCAGCCCGAACTACTATCGCTACTTCCATCTTCCGCAGAGCGGCTCTCTGACGCGCCCGGAGGAGTGGTGGAAGATGGACCACGGGAACGTGCGAGTGATCGGGCTCGACGGGAACCTCTTCGTCCTCGTCGGGGAGCAGGCGACGTTCTTCGAGGAGGCGGTCACCGAGGCGTGCACCGACGACAGCATCGACTTCGTCTTCGTCGCGATTCACCAGGCGAATCGCTCCGAGCTGTGGCGAGTCGGCGAGCAGCCGATCACGGAGTCCGTCGTCGAGCGCATGAACCGCTTCAGCACCGAGTGTGGCAAGCCGAGCGCGCACTTTCACGGGCACACGCACGGCTACGCGCGCGGCGAGTCGCGCGACGCGAGCCATCTGTGGATCAACGTCGCGAGCGGCGGCGGCAACCCCGATTATTGGGGCGAGTACTCCAATCAATTCGACGTCCCGGAGGTCAGCGTCACCCAAGACGAGTGGGGCTTCGTCATCGTGGACGTCACTCCGGGCGCGGCGCCGTCGTTCCGGCTTCGGCGCTACAGCCGCGGCAACGAGCTGCTCGCGCGCGACAACGAGCTGCGGGACGACCTCACGATCCGCCGCTACGACGAGGCGCCCGCGACGCCGACGCCGCTCGAGCCGCGCGGGCTGGTGAAGGCGGAGTGCAGCACCCTCGCGGCGGGCGCGTTCACAGACCCCGACGGCGACCTGCACGGCGCCGCGCACTGGCAGGTGAGCGAGCGCTGCGACGACTTCACGACCCTCGCCGCGGAGCACTATCGCGTCTATCAGAACTGGTATCGCGGGGCCGACACGCAGGCTGGCGACGACCTCACCGACGAGCCGATCGAGGCGCTCGAGGCGGGGCGCTTCTACTGCTGGCGCGTGCGCTATCGGGACCGCGCGCTCGCGTGGAGCGACTGGTCGGCGCCCGTCGCCTTCGAGGTCGACCCCGCGGGCGCAGGGCTCGCGCAGGGCTGCGACGACCCGACGCCGCTCGTGATGCCGCCGCCCGACGCGGGCGTCGTGCCTGCGCCTGCGCCGACGCCGTCGGGCTGCGGTTGTCGCGTCGCGCGTGATGGGGGCGCCGCTGACGCGCACTGCGTCGCGCTCGCGGTCGTCGCGCTGCTGCTCGTTCGGCGTCGGATCAATCGGCGTCGTGAGCTGCCGCGCTCGCGTACGGGCTTGGTGTAGGCTCGCCCTCGTGAACTGGCTCATCCGGTCGGCGATGGTCACGCTCTATCCGCGCACCGAGGCCTTCCCGGGCCTCGAGGACACGGGCATCGACGAGTTCCTCGTGCGCTTTCGGCGCGAGTCGACGTTCCTCATCTACGTCGGCGTGCTGCTCGGCACGTTCCTGTTCCACTGGTCCACGCTGCTCACCGTGTACATCCCGCTCCCCGCGTTCATGCTGCCCGCGGGCCTGCGCGAGAAGCACGCGTCGCGCGTCCTCGGCTCGCGGATCTACTTGCTACGCCAGGCAGTCTTCCTCGTGAAGCTCGTCGCGGGGATGTGCTGGGGCGCGGACGCGCGCGTGCGCGAGAAGCTCGGGCTCCCGCCGCAGCCCGCCGATCCTGGCACCTGGAGGCAGTCATGACGCACACGTCTTTCCGCGAGGACGCGTTCACGCTCGACGTGGACTACATCGTCGTCGGCTCGGGCGCGGGTGGCGCGACGGCGGCGAGCGCGCTCGCGCGAGGTGGCGCGCACGTCGCCGTCGTCGAGGCGGGACCGTGGCGCGATCCGGAGCACTACCCGCACTCGATGTACGGCGCGATGCGCGATCTCTTCGACGACTGGGGCGCGGGCGTCGCGCAGGGGCGCGCGCTCTGGCCGATCGTGCAGTCCTCGTGCGTCGGCGGCACGACGGTCATCAACTGCGCCATCTGCGTGCGCACGCCCGCGGACATCTTCGATCAGTGGGAGCGCGAGCACGGAGTCGCGGGCGGCAGCTTCCGCGACACGATGTGGAAGCACCAAGACGCGCTCGAGACGGAGCTCTCGGCGGAGCTTCCGCCGCCTGAGAGCCTCGGGCGCAACAGCGAGCTCGCGCTGATTGGCGCGAAGGCGCTCGGCTACGAGTCGCACGTGATGACGCGCTACACCAAGCGCTGCGCCGGCTCGGGTCAGTGCCTCCAAGGTTGCCGCTCGGAGCGCAAGCAGAGCCTCAACCTGCAGTTCATCCCCGAGGTGCTCGCGAAGGGCGGACACGTGCTCTCGTGCGCGCCGGTGCACAGGGTGCTGCTCGAGGGGCGCCGCGCCGTCGGCGTCACCGGGCGCTTCCGACACCCGCAGACGCACAAGAAGGGCGGCACCTTCACCGTGCGCGCGCGCAAGGCGGTGCTCGTCGCCGCGAGCGTCACGCACACCGCGCCCATCCTCGAGCGCAGCGGCGTCAAGAATCCCATGCTCGGCCTGGGCTTTCGCGCACACCCGGGGACGGGCGTCTTCGGCATCTACGATGATGTCGTCGACATGAACAAGGGCGCGACGCAGGGCTGGGCGTCGATGGCGTATCGCGACGACCCGGGCTTCAAGCTCGAGACGCTCTCGATCCCGCCCGAGATGCTCTCGTCGCGCTTGTCGGGAGTCGGTCAGGAGCTGATGAGGCGCATCGGCGAATACCGACACATCGCGATGTGGGTCCTCGCCGTGCGCGCCGAGTCCGTCGGCACCGTGCACAACGGGCTCTTCGATCGCTCGGTGGTCAAATACGGCTTCAACGAGGCGGATATGCTGCGCCTGCGCAAGGGCATGGGCGTCATCGCGCGCACGCACTTCGCCGCCGGCGCGAAGAAGGTCGTGCCGGGGATCTTCGGGTTGCCGTACGAGCTCACCGCGGATCAGCTGAGCCTGATCGACGAGGGACCGCTCGATCCGCGCGCGTACATCGCGATCCTCTCGCACCTCTTCGGCGGCTGCGTGATGGGCAAAGACCCCGCGCGCTCCGTCTGCGACGAGAGCGGGCGCGTGCACGGCTACGAGGGCTTGCTGGTCGCCGACGCGTCGGTGATCCCGACGAACCTCGGGGTCAATCCGCAACACACGATCATGGCCCTGGCGCGCACCTTCGTGGACCGCCTGCTCGAGGCGTAGGGCAGCGCAGCGAGCGCCGCGCAGCGGGTGCTGCGCGGCACGTGCGCCGTTCGATCACGACCCCGACGGCGGCGGGCTCGGCTGCGGCGGTGGCTGAACCGGCATCGGCGCGCCGGCGAGCGGGATGGAGTCCGTCGTCGGGTTGATCGCTTGGCCGGGTGTCGTCGCGCTCTGGTCGCCTCCCGTCGCGTCGTCGTGCGACTCGCCGGTGGTGGTCGTCGTCGTGCCGTCCGCGTTGGGCTCCGCGACGGGCGGGCCGCCCGTGCCGCCACAGCCCGCGAGCCCGACCGCGCCGACGAGGGCCGCCGGGCCGAGCCAGGTGCGCAGCGCGCCCGCGACGCGGGAGCGCCACAGCGAGTGTTGCGCGAACAGCTCCTCTGCGGAGGGATATCCGCGCGTGCTCACGCTCGTGGGCGCGGCGACGGAGCGCGTGTCCTGCCGGGCGGCGCGCAGCTCGGGAGAGCGAGACTTTCGACGTGTGTTGTTTGGGGCGCTCATGTCTCGAACTCCATTGTTGGGGCGCCGGTCGCGCCGGTCGCCAGTACCCGTG
>CAIUAC010000431.1 GCA_903896985.1 uncultured Sandaracinus sp. | reverse complement strand
GGATCCCGCGTGGTTCGTGGCCGCTCGAGAGGACCCCCGCCCCGTCGAGGGTCGCGAGTTCCTGCCCGGCGAACCCCAGCCTGACGAAGGTGACGTCGGTCCAGTTCTGTTCGGCAGCGTACGCGTCGAGGGTCCCGCCCCTCGCGGACGCCTTGCGGCTCTCTCGCGGCCCAACGAGGCGCTCGGGCGCACGTCCCACGCTCGGGAGAGGCGCACGCGCACTGTTCCGAGTCGATATCCCGCCATCGAGTACGCGCAGATGAGCGAAACGATTCTCCGACTCGCTCCTAGCAGCCCTCCGCTCACCAACGACAGTTCGCCTCCGCGCGGGGCTGCTATCTTCTGGCCGCCATGACGAACGTAACTCTCCCCTCCCGCGCGGACGTCGCGATCGTCGGTGTCGGCACTGCGGGCGCTGCCGCCGCGCTCTTCTGCGCCGAGGCCGGTCTCCGCGTCGTGGCGCTCGACCGCGCGCCGCTCGAGCGCGCTGGCGCGCAGTGGCTCAACGCCGTCCCGGCGCACCTCTTCGACCGCGCCGGGCTCGCGCGGCCGACGGGCGCTGAGCTCGAGTCGCCGCCGCTCGTGATGCACCTCTTCGCGGGCCGTGGCTCCGAGCATGTCGTCGTCCGGTCGGGGCACGACGCGCTCGAGGTCGACATGGCGCTGCTCGTCCGGCGCTTACAGGACGGAGCGCGCGAGGCGGGCGCCACGCTCGCTGGCAATGTCCGCGTGCTCGGCGTCGAGGGCACGTCGCTGCGGACCGAGCACGGCACCGTCGAGGCCGACTCCATCATCGACGCGTCGGGGCTCGCGGGCGCGCAGTTGCTCGGCGCGATGCGCCCTCCGCCCCAGGATCTTTGCGTCGCCGCGCAGGAGGTGCGCGTCCTTCGGGACCGCGGCGCGGCGGAGGCGTTCTTTCGCAATCGAGGGATCCCGCCGGGTGAATTGCTCGTCCACATGGGGCTAGCGGGTGGCTATTCCGTGCTCAATGTGCGGCTCTCCGGAGAGCACGTCGCGCTCCTCTCGGGCACCATCCCGGCGAGTGGCTACCCCACGGGCCGCGCGCTCATCGAGGAGTTCGCGCAGGAGCACTCGACGTGGATCGGTGAGGCTGTTCGCTCGGGCGCGCGCGCCATCCCGCTCGGTCGGCCCGTCGATGTGCTCACGCGCGGCCGCATCGCGCTCCTCGGCGACAGCGCGCGGCAGGTGTTCTCGGCGCACGGTTCGGGCATCGGCGCGGGCCTCGTCGCCGCGCGCGTGCTTGCCGAGGAGCTGAGCCGCGGACGCGGACTCGATGGCTACGACGTCCGCTGGCATCGCGAGCACGGGGGCCTGCTGGCGGCCTATGATGCCTTTCGACGCTTCAGCCAGACGCTCACCGTCGACGAGGTCGCGCGACTCATGCGCGCAGGCCTGATCGACGCCGCGACCGTCGTGCCTGCGATGCGCCTAGAAGCGCCTTCGCTCCCGCCGGGCGCGCTCCTCTCGAAGACCCCGGCGGCCCTCCGCGAGCCGCGTCTGCTCGGGCGCCTCGCGAAGGTCGCGGCCCGCATGAACTTGCTGCGCCTCGCCTACTCGCAGCACCCGTCCCGCGAGGGAGTCCCCCGCGCCCATTGGGCGCGCGGCGTCGCGCGCATCGCCGGCACCTCGACCTGAGACCCGACGATGTCCAAACGCCACGACTCCGCTGACACCGCCGCTTCCGCCAAGCCATCCGGCACCG
>CAIUAC010000430.1 GCA_903896985.1 uncultured Sandaracinus sp. | reverse complement strand
CGCCCAAATCGCGTCGCCCGCGACGCCTTCGCGCTTGCCCGCAGCCCAAATCGCGCCGCCCTCCGCCTCTTTTCCCCCTGCCCGGCGCCCAAATCGCGTCGCCCGCGACGCCTTCGCGTCTGCCCGCAGCCCGAAAATTCGCGCGGCCCACCGCCTTTCGCGCACCCCGCAGCCGGCGTCCCGCCGCGCCCACCGCCTTCGCGGCTGCTCGCAGTTCCGAGAGCGGAGATCGCGGCGGCGCCGGACGCGGCGCCGGTCGCCATCAACCTCGACATCCGCTCGCTCGCGGTTGGGGGCGCGGCTGCGCTTTGACTTGCCGGGGAGCGTCCCGCACGGTCGGCCGATGAACTGGACGGCCCGCGCGCTCGTCGGTGGGAGGCGCGCCCGCAGGGCCTGGGTGGGACGCGGCGATGCGCGCCATCCGGCGGGGCTCGCGGGGGCGGTGTGGGTCGCGCTGCTCGTCGGGTGCTCGGGAGGCCCTGTCAGCGAGGGGCCGCCACCGACGCCGGCCCTGTTCGTCGCCGACGCCCTCGCGCGGGCGGCGCTCGCTCGGCAGGAGCTGGTGGTGACCGGCAGGCTCGTGCTGCCCGATGGGGCGCCTGCCGCCGGCGCGACGGTGGAGGTTGGGACCGCAGAGCCCGGGACCGCGGAGCCCGGCACGCCGAGTTCTCGAGTGGACGCAGAGGGGCGCTTTCGGCTCTTCACGGACCGGCACAACGCGTGGCTGACCGCGAGCGGCCCTGGCCTCCGCACGACGCGCTTCGGGGCTTGGCTCGCGCAGCCAGCGGCGGTCGATGCCGTGGACTTGGGGGCGCTCACCGTCGTGCAGGAGGGCGCCGAACAGCGGCTGCTCTTCGGGGGCGACACGAGCTTCGCGCGGCGCTTCCTCGATCCGGAGGAGCGCACGGACCGCTACACGTTTCCGCCGGACGATCCGAACGCGCTCGTCCTCGTCAGTGATCCGGCGCCCGGCAGCATCGATGTCGTCTCGCGGATCGCGCCGCTCTTCGACGTGGTGGACTTCCCGGTGCTGAACCTCGAGACGCCGGTGACCGAGGTGCCCGCGACGCCCCATCCGACCAAGGACTACTGCTACTTCACGCTCCCCGGCTCGCTCGAGGCGCTCGCGCGGCTCGGCGTGTCGTTCGTGTCCATCGGCAACAACCACATCTACGACTACCAAGCTCGTGGCATCGTCGACACGCGCGCTGCGCTCGACGCGCACGGCATCGCGTACTCGGGCGCAGGCGCGACGCCGGAGGAGGCGTTCGCCCCATGGCGCGCTTCGCTCGGAGGGCTCGCGTTCTCGTTCCTCGGCGCAAGCTCGGTGAGCGGAGCCGAGCACCCGATTCACTACAACGCGTCGTCGACGCAGGGCGGCGCGGCGGACCTCAACGATGACGCGCGCGTCGCGGCGGCGATCGGCGGCGAGCGTGCGGCGGGGCGCTTGCCGATCGTGCAGGTCCACACGGGGATCGAGTACTCGGTCGCGCCGAGCGACTACACGCGCACGCGCCTCGACCTCGCGGCGGAGTCGGGCGCGCTGCTCGTCGTCGGGCATCACCCGCACGTACCGCAGGGCTTCGGCGTGCACGCGGGCGTGATGCAGCTCTTCTCGCTCGGCAATCTGGCGTTCGACCAAGACCGTCAAGAGACGATGCTCGGCGCCGTCGCCGTCGTCGACCTCGACGCGGAGCGCGAGCATGAGGTCGCCATCTATCCGGTCTACCTCGAGGACTACCGCCCGCGGCTCGCCGTCGGACCGCCGGCTGACGCGGTCCTGCGCCGCCTCGCGGAGCTCTCCGACGACACTGTGGAGTTCGCGCTCGAGCCGGGGCGGCTGCTCGTGTTTCGCGCAGGCGAGCGCACGTCCGTCCCCGCGGAGCGCAGCGTGACGCTCGAGGTGAAGCTCGGCGCCGACGGCGTCGGCGTGCTCGATCTGCGGTCGGCGCTCGCGCCGGGCGAGAGCCTGCTCAGCGTGCTCGCGGCGGACGGGGCCTCGCGCGTGCGCGGTGGTCGCGACCTGCTGCTCTACGGGACCTTCGAGGACGAGGACGTCGACGAGGACTTCGGCGAGGCCGCGCGCTACGACGTGACGTCCGCCTACAACGACGTGTGCCTGTCGATGGCGCGGCGCGGGATGCAGGGGCTGTGCTTGGTGCGGAGCTCGACGAACGTCGCGCCCGCGGTCGTCGCCTTTCGCAACCGCGTGCGGGTCTGGGGAGACGCGACGAACACGCCGAACCGCGAGCTGACGTTCGTCGGCTACGCGCGCGGCGAAGGCGCTGGGCCGCTGACCGTGCGCATGGGCTACTACGCGAGCGAGGGCCCGGCGGAGTTCGGCGATGAGCAGGTCGCGCAGCTTCCGGGCGGGACCTACGACTGGACGATGTTCGCGGGCGAGCTGCACGTGCCGCCCGACATCACGAGCCTCGACGACCCGACGGCGAACCCGCGCGCGATGCGCTTTTTTCTGGAGCATCGCGCGCCGGCGTCCGGTGAGGGCGTCGCGGCGTTCGATGACCTCGCGATCGTGAGCTGGGACGGCGCGCTGACGCCCGGCGCCCCGCTGCGTACCCCGAACGCGCAGGACTTTCTCCGCGTCGAGGGCGCCCCGGGCGCGACGCTCTCCATGACGCTCGCGCTGCGCGCCGGGCGCTGACGCGCTGGCCCGGCTCCCGCGCCGCGCGCCGCGATCTGCGGAGACGTGAGCGCCGCTGGAACTTCTGTTATTGTTCCGCCCATGCGACTTATTTCCGTGCTAGCGGTCGTGCTCGGGGGCTCCCTCTTGGTCGGTTCTTCGGCTGCGGCGCAGCGGCACCGCCGGCCTCAACCCACAACCGGGACGCCTCCCGTTGCCGTGGAATCGCCGCCCGATTTGCCGCCCGGTTCCCCGCCGCAGGCGCAGGGGCCGACGAGCTCGCAGGACCAAGAGGCGCGCATGCTCTTCGAGGCTGGCCGCGTCGCGTACGCCGCCGGTCGCTTCGAGGACTCGCTCGACTACTTTCAGCGCGCGCACGCGATGTCGGGGCGCGGGATCTTGCTCTACAACGTCGGCTCTGCCGCCGACAAGCTGCGGCGCGATGCGGTCGCCCTCGACGCGTTTCGTCGGTACCTCGAGGCGGTGCCCGCCGCAGAGAATCGCGCTGAGGTCGAGTCGCGCATTCACGTGCTCGAGCAGGTCGTCGCCGCCGCGCAGCTGACCGTGACGGCGACGACGGTGGCAGCGACGCCGGGCTCCGGCGACACGACCGCGACGGTGACCCCGCCCCTCGGGAGCGAGACCGCGCACGAGGCGGCGCTCGACGCGTCGCTCCGGGTCGGTGGGGCTGGCGGCGACACGCCGCACGACTCCGGCCGCAGCATCTTCAAAGAGTGGTGGTTCTGGACGGTCGTCGGCGCCGTCGTCGTGGGGACGACGACTGGGATCGTCGTTGCGGCGAGCAGCGGGCGCGGGCTCGGGCCGTTCGTGAACGGCACTGACGGCGGCGTGCACATGACCTTGGGGGCGCAGTGATGACCTTTCCTCAGAAGAACCTGTCCGTGTGTCTTCGCCTCGGGCTCGCGGGCTTGCTCGCGCTGCTCGTCAGTTGTGCCGCCGACGTACCCGCGACGGAGGTCGTCGTCTACGTCTGGGCGGAGCCGGGCGTCGCCGCGCGCACGCTCGCGCTCGACGTGCGAGTGGACAGCTACGACCGCCTCAGCGCGACGACTCCCTCGCGCGTCGCCGTCGCGAAGGAGATCGTCGCGCCCGACGCCGGCGACTTCGCCTTCCCGT
>CAIUAC010000429.1 GCA_903896985.1 uncultured Sandaracinus sp. | reverse complement strand
GGAGGCGCGCCGTCGGGGCCTGTCGCGCGCTGACTCAGGCCGACGCAGCGCCCCGCTTGCGTGAGGCGCGAAGCTCCCAGAGGCCCATCAGCAATATCGCCGGGCCGAGGAGGCACATGAGCACCGGCGTCCACCGCGAGGCGAAGTCGTCCACCATCGCGTCGCGCGGGCTGCTCGGGTCGTAGAGCACGCGCAGACGGCTGCCGACGATGGGCGGAGCGTCGGCCTTCGACAGCGAGGTGACGCGGTACACGACCCCATCGCCCCCCGCGTAGGCGACGATCGCTTGGTAGCTGACGTTGCCCGACTTGCTCGAGGTCCGGCTCGAGTCGACGACCGTGCCCTCGATCGGCACCGCGCGCCCCATCGTCGTCAGCTGCTTCGCCGCCAGCGCGCCGAGCAGCACCGTCAGCAACACGCCGAAGCAAATGAAGCCGATGCCGACGGCGGCCTTCGTCTTGGACGCGGCGGTGAGCGCGGCGTCCGCGGGAGTCGGCGCGTCGGCGGGATACGCGCTCGCGCCGACGCGGGCCCGCAGCAGCGCGAGGAGCGCCGCGAGCTCGTCCGGATCGTAGATGCGCAGCTTGCGAGGGCGCTCGCCGCGCAGGGTGAGAGTCGCGGTCATCGTGTCGAGCGCGCGCACGGACTCGACGTCTGAATACGCGTATTCGTCGTGTCCGCCGAACACCCGCGGATATTGCAGCGTCGTCGGCGACAAGAGGAGCTCGCGCCGCCTCGAGAACCAATACGTGCCAAACAGCCACACAGCGAGAAACACGACGAGAAACGGCGAATAGGGCAGGAGCTCGCGCCAGCCGAAGTCCGCGCGCAGCCGCGCCGCGAGGTGCCAAATCCAGAACGCTTGTCCGGCGAAGGCGCCGACGACAGGCAAGCCAATCCACGTCAGGACCGAGTAGTAGGTGGGAGTCGTCGTCGCGAGGAAGCGGCGAGCTCCGCCGTCGAGCGAGCGACCGAGCGCGTCGAGGAGCGCGCGCGCAGTCTCGCCGCTGCCGACCTCGAGGGTCAGCGCCGCGCGCCCGCGCAGGCGCACGCGGAGCAGCTGCGCCGCGCCCTTCGGAATCTGCAGTATGTCCGTGATCTCCGCGCTCGCCGCGATCGTCGCGTGGGTGGTCGCGTCGTGCAGCCCGGCGAGGCTCGGCAGGAGCGTGACGTTCTGCCGCCGCGTCGAGAGCGCGAGCCCGATCAGCCCGCCGTAGACGAGGATGAACACGAAGCGCCCGATCCCGAACGCCGTCGCCGCCTGCTCCTTCGGCAGCAGCACCGCGAGCGCGGCGAGCGGCACCAGCCCGAGGAGCCCGAGCGGCAGCGCCCACCTGGCCATCGGATGGGGCGTGACGAGCGTGACCGCGTAGGTGTCCGCCATGGGTGCGCAGAGTCTACGTCAGGGGGAGTCGTTCAGGCGCGCGCGGGCGGCGCGGGCTCGGGGACGGCGCGGTTGCTGTAGAGTGCCGCCGTGTCGCAGCAGGAGCGCGGTCTCTACGAGACCTTGATCACCGAGGCGCTGCAGGCGCAGCTAGGCGAGTTGGGCGGCGCGCTCGAGGTACGTCGCTCGGAGCTCCACGAGGCGGAGGCCGCGGACCGCCTCGCGATGCATCTCTCTCGCGTGCTCGAGCGCGCGATCGCCTCGCTCGACCGGAAGGAGCGCGTCGCCGTCGGCACAGCCCTCGCGCGCCGTCTCGTCGGCGTGATCATCGAGGCGACTGCCGCCGAGGGCCTCGCGCCCGAGCGCCCGGTCGAGCCCGCGGAGGTGCTGCGCAGCGTGCTCGCGAGGCTGCCCGACGGCAGCTCCGAGGCGATCGCCGAGCCGCTGATCCCGCTGCTCGACACGACGCTGCTGACCAACGCGCCCGGCGAGCCGCGCGTCGGGACGCAGGTGCTCGCGGAGATCCCCTCGGCCGACCGCATCGACGTCGTGATGGCGTTCATCCGCCGGAGCGGGATCGCGCCGCTGCTCGAGGCGCTCCGCGCGCACTGTGAGGCGGGGCGCGCGCTCCGGGTGCTGACCACGACGTATACGGGCTCGACCGAAGGGCGCGCGCTCGACGCGCTCCGAGAGACCGGCGCGGAGGTGCGCGTATCCTACGATCAGACCAGCACTCGCCTGCACGCGAAGGCGTGGCTCTTTCATCGACGGACTGGCTTCTCGACTGCCTACATCGGGTCCTCGAATCTGACGCACTCTGCGCAGATCAGCGGGCTCGAGTGGAACGTGCGCGCGTCGAGCGCGCGTAACGCGAGCGTCGTCGACAAGGTCGCCGCGGTGTTCGAGAGCTACTGGAACAGCGGTGACTTCGTCGACTACGAGCCAGCCGAGTTTCTCGCGCGCACAGCGAGCGCCAATGACCACGGGGCTCACCTGACGCTGAGCCCGCTCGAGCTGCGGCCGGAGCCGTTTCAAGAGCGCCTGCTCGAGCAAATCGCCCTCTCACGGCAGCGCGGCTATCACCGAAACCTGCTCGTCTCTGCGACGGGCACGGGCAAGACGGTGATGGCGGCGCTCGACTATGTGCGGCTGCGCGAAGACCTCCCGCGCGCGCGCCTGCTCTTCGTGGCGCACCGCGAGGAGATCCTCACTCAGACTCTCGCCACCTTTCGACACGCCCTCCGCGATCACTCGTTCGGCGAGCTTTGGGTCGGGCGCGAGCGCCCGCGCCGCTTCCAGCACGTGTTCGCGTCGATCCAGAGCCTGCACGCCGCGGGCGTCGCGCACCTCGAGGCGCAGCACTTCGACGTCGTGGTGGTGGACGAATTCCATCATGCCGCTGCCGCGACGTATCGCGCGCTGCTCGAGCATCTCCGTCCGGTCGAGCTGCTCGGGCTCACGGCGACGCCGGAGCGCAGCGATGGGCTGCCGGTGCTCGAGTGGTTCGATGGGAGGATCGCGGCGGAGCTTCGGCTCTGGGACGCCATCGATCAGCACCGCCTCGTGCCGTTTGCGTACTACGGGATTCACGACGGCCTCGACCTGCGTCAAATCCCGTGGAGGCGCGGGCGCGGCTACGACGTCGAGGGCTTGTCGAACCTGCTGACGGGTAACGATGTGTGGGCGCGGCTCGTCCTGAAGGAGCTCGCGCGTCGAGCGGACAATCTCTCGCGGATGAGGGCCCTCGGCTTCTGCGTCAGCGTCGAGCACGCGCGCTTCATGGCGCGGATGTTCTGCGCCGCAGGCATCCCGGCGGTAGCGATCTGGTCCGACACGCCCGCCGACGAGCGCCGTCAGGCGCTGCGCGACCTCGCGGAGCGGCGCGTCAACGTCGTGTTCTCGGTGGACCTCTTCAACGAGGGAGTCGATGTGCCCGCGGTCGACACGCTGCTGATGCTGCGTCCAACGGATAGTCCGACGCTGTTCTTGCAGCAGCTTGGGCGCGGGCTCCGGCGGCATCCTTCGAAGACGGTCTGCACGGTCCTCGACTTCGTGGGCCAGCACCGCTCGGAGTTTCGCTTCGATCGGCGCCTCCGGGCGCTGCTCGGCGGCACGCGGAGCGATGTCACCGCGCAGGTAGAGCAGGGCTTTCCGTTTCTCCCCGCGGGCTGCCATCTGGAGCTCGATCGGAAGGCGAGCGAGATCGTCCTGGCGAGCATTCGCGGGGCGGTTCCGGCGCGCTGGACGGCCAAGGTGGACGAGCTGCGCGCCTATGCGCGGGGCGATGCAGCGGTGTCGCTGAGTGGCTTTCTCGCGGACACTGGGCTCGAGCTCGAGGACCTCTACGCGGGCGGCAGGAGCTGGTCGGAGCTGTGTCAGCACGCGGGGCTCGCGGTGCTGCCGGCGGGCGCGCACGAGGAGACGCTTCGTCGCGCGTGCGGGCGGCTGCTGCACGTCGACGATCAGCCGAGGCTCGACGCGTATCGACGGTTGCTCGGCGCAGACACGCCGCCGGACCCGCGCGCGCTGTCGGTGCCGGATGCGCGCCTGCTTCGTATGGTGATCGCCTCCCTCGTCGATCAGGCGGTGTCCAAGACCGCCACTCTCGCAGAGGGTTGCGCGGTGGTGTGGGGCCATCCGCAGGTGCGGCGTGAGGTGCTCGCCGTCCTCGCGGTGCTCGGGGAGCGCCTCTCGCACGTCTCGGTGCCGCTCCGCAGACACCCGGAGGTGCCGCTCTCCGTGCACGCCCGCTACACGCGCCTCGAGGTGCAAGCGGCGTTCGGCGTCGGGGAGGGGGCGAAGGTCGCGCCTTGGCAGTCGGGCGTCCTCTACGCGCGCGAGGCGAAGGCGGACTTGCTCGCGTTCACGCTCGACAAGACGAGCGGGCATTTCTCCCCGACGACCCGCTATCGCGACTACGCGATCAGCCGGGACCTCGTGCACTGGGAGAGTCAGTCCGTCGCGCGCGCGGACGGCGAGACTGGGCAGCGCTATCAGCGGCACGCGAGCGAGGGCTCGAGCGTGATGTTGTTCGCCCGGCATCGCACGGAGGAGCGCGCGTTCTACTTCCTCGGTCCGGCGACCTACGTGAAGCACGAAGGCGAGCAGCCGATGGCCGTCACCTGGCGGCTCGCGCACTCGCTGCCGGGGGACCTGTTCGCGGCCTTCGCGGCGGCGGTCGCGTAGCCCCCGTCGAGCGGGACGGCTCGACGACGCCTCGCGTTTCAGGCGGGGTCTGCGTCGCCTTCGCCGTCGTCGTCGTCGCCGTCGTCGTCGTGGTCGTCGTCGTCGTCTTCGCCGTCGTCGTCTTCGCCGGGCGCGTCCGCAGCGCCGTCATCGTCGCCGACGCCCGCGCCGCGCGCAGCGAGCACGAAGCGGCCCCACGCCTCCTGCACGGGCGGCGCGGCGGGCGGCTCGAGGTCGCACTGCAGACAAGCGTGCGCGAGCTCGCCGGCGGCCACCAGCGCGTCGGCCCAGAGCGGCTCGAGGTCGTCGAGGGAGGCGTCGGGCTTCTTCCGCCACTGATCGAAGAGCGACAGCGCCTCCTCGGGCCAGAGGCCGCGGCGGACGAGGTCGTAGACGGCGAACGGGAGCTGCGCGCCGAGCGGCGCGGCGTCGGTCGCGGGGCGATCGAGCACGGCCTGCACCGCGTCCTCGACGAGCATCCGGTGCCCCTCGTGCGCGTGCTCGAAGGCGAGGTGGAGGAACTGCGCGGTGAGGAAGATCTCCCAGCCGAAGGGGAGCTGATCCTCGTCGACGAGCACCTCCTCGAAGCGCTCGCGCACGCGGTCGGTGTCGATGGCGAACGCGGCGAGGTGCACGTAAGGTACGCCGTGCTGCGCGGCGAGCTCGCGGTCCATGATGGTGCCGAGGCCGAGCTTCTCGTGTCGCACAGTCGCGAGCGGGAGGGAGGCGCGCGGCTTCGGCCCCGTCGCGGCGGGCGTCGTTGGGTCGCTGGGGGCGGGCGGCTTCGGGTCGCGGTCGTTCACGCGGGCGAGCATGGGATGCGCGCGCGCGTGCGTCGAGACGGTGCGGGCGCGTGAGCGTCGAGGTCGCGGCGCTCGCCGGGCTGAGCCTCGTCGAGCGGGATGGCGGCGTGACGTTCGAGGTGCGCGTGCAGCCGCGCGCGAGCCGCGCGGCGTTCGTCGGGCTGCACGGCGACGCGGTGAAGGTCGCGCTGACGGCGCCGCCGGTGGACGGCGCGGCGAACGGCGCGCTCGTCGCGCTCGTCGCGGAGGTGCTCGGCGTGCCGAGGCGCCGCGTGTCGCTGGTGCGCGGCGAGAAGAGCCGGCAGAAGGTCGTGCGCGTGGAGGAGACGACGGCGCAGGCGGTGCGCGCGGCGCTCGCGGCGGCGCTCGTGAGCGTATGAGCGCGCAGGCGACGCGGGGCGAAAAGTCGCGCGCGACGGCGCCGAGC
>CAIUAC010000428.1 GCA_903896985.1 uncultured Sandaracinus sp. | reverse complement strand
GCGCCGTGCCCGACTACGAGGCCGAGTGCGGGAAGCCGCTCAGCGGCTTGCGGCTCGGCGTCGTGCGGGAGGCGCTCGGCGAGGGCGTCGAGCCTGCCGTGCGACAGGCGCTCCTCGCCGCGCTCGACGCGTACCGCGACCTCGGCTGCACGATCGTCGACGTCGCGCTGCCGCACGCGGAGCACGCCGTCGCGACGTACTACCTGATCGCGCCGGCCGAGTGCTCCTCGAACCTCGCGCGCTTCGACGGAATGCGCTTCGGGCTGCGCTCCCCCGGCGCGGACCTCGCAGAGACCTACGCGCGCACGCGCGCCGACGGCTTCGGCCCCGAGGTCAAGCGCCGCATCATGCTCGGCACCTACGCGCTCTCGGCGGGCTACTACGACGCCTTCTACGTCAAGGCGCAGAAGGCGCGCACGCTGATCGCGCGCGACTACGCGACCGCGTTCGAGACGTGCGACGCGGTGCTCACGCCGACCTCGCCGACCGTCGCGTTCGCGCTCGGCGAGAAGACGAGCGACCCGCTCGCGATGTACCTCGCGGACGTCTTCACGCTGCCGCCGAGCCTCGCGGGGCTGCCCGCGTCGAACGTCGCGTGCGGCTTCTCGCCGGAGGGCTTGCCGATCGGGCTGCAGCTGGTGACGCGGGCGTTCGACGAGCCGACGCTCGTGCGCCTCGCGGACGGCTATGAGCGGGCGAGCGGCTTCGCGGGGCGGCGTCCCGTAGACCCACCGAAGGTAAGAAAAGGCTGAGGCGCGTGATGGCGACTGTCTACGAGCCTGTCATTGGACTCGAGGTTCACGGGCAACTCCTGATCAAGACGAAGATGTTCTGCGGCTGTTCTGCGTCGTACGGCGCGCCGCCGAACACCCACGTCTGCCCCGTCTGCCTGGGGCTGCCGGGCGCGCTGCCGGTGCCGAACGCCGCCGCCATCGAGTGCGCGGTGCGGGCCGGCCTCGCGCTTGGCTGCACGGTGCGTGAGCGCAGCGTGTTCGCGCGCAAGAACTACTTCTATCCCGATCTCGCCAAGGGCTATCAGATCTCGCAATTCGATCTGCCCATCGACGAGCACGGCTCTCTCGACATCGAGCTCGAGGATGGCACTCGCAAGACCATCGGAATCACGCGCATTCACCTCGAAGAGGACGCCGCGAAGAACCTGCACGGCGTCGGCAGTGGGACGGATACGCTCGTCGACTACAACCGCGCCGGCGTCGCGCTGATCGAGATCGTCGGTGAGCCTGAATTGCGCAGCGCGGCGGAGGCAGAGGCGTATTTGCGCCGCCTGCGCGAGGTGCTGATGTTCCTCGGTGTCAACGACGGAAACCTCGAAGAGGGCTCGTTTCGCTGCGACGCGAACGTGTCGCTCCGCCCCGTCGGACAAGAGAAGTTCGGCACTCGCACGGAGCTGAAGAACATCAACTCGTTCCGCTTCGTGCGCAAAGCGATCGAGTACGAGCTGGGGCGCCAAGAGGCCATTCTCTCGTCGGGCGGGCGCATCGTGCAGGAGACGCGCACCTACTCGTCGGCGGAGGACAAGACCATCTCGCTGCGCAGCAAAGAGGACGCGCACGATTATCGCTACTTCCCCGACCCGGATCTGCCGCCGCTCGTCGTCAGCGCGGCGCAGATCGCGGCGATTCGCGCGACCTTGCCGGAGCTGCCCGCTAGCAAGCGCGCGCGCTGGCAGAGCGAGCTCGGGCTGACGGCGGCGGACGCGCAGGTGCTGTCTGCGCATCCTGCGCTCGCGCGCTTCTTCGAGGCGACGGCGGCGCTCGTCGCGGGGGACGCGCCGACGGCGGAGCAGCGCGCGGCGGCGGGGAAGCGCTGCGCGAACTTCCTGCAAGCCGAGGTGCTTCGCTATGTCGCGTTTCACGGGCTCGAGGCGTCGCTGCCCGTCGAGGCGAGCGCCCTCGCGGAGCTGCTCGCGGTCGTCGAGGCGGGGACGATCAGCGGCAAGATGGCCAAGGACGTCTTCGCCGAGATGGTCGCGACGGGCAAGCGCGCACAGAAGATCGTCGCGCAGCGCGGGCTCTCGCAGGTGAGCGACACAGGCGTGCTCGAGGCGGCGGCGCGCGAGGTGCTCGCGCAGAACGCGGGGCAGGTCGAGCGCTACAGGGCGGGCAAGACGAACGTGCTCGGCTTCTTCGTCGGGCAGGTGATGAAGGCGACGAAGGGCGCGGCGAATCCCGCGCTCGTCAACGACGTGCTCAAACGCTTGCTGGAGACCTGATGCGATTCGACTCCGACGCCGTGCGGCCGCCCATCTCTCGCGCGCCGCTCTCTGGCGCTGCGTACTCTGCCGTCGAGTACGACCCCGACGACGACACCGTCGTCATGCTCGATCAGCGGCTCTTGCCGACGCGCATCGAGTATCTGCGGTACACGAAGCCCGACGAGGTGGCCGAGGCGATTCGCACGATGGTGGTGCGCGGTGCGCCCGCGATCGGCATCGCGGCGGCGTATGGGATGGCGCAGCTCGCCGCGCAGGAGTCGGGCGATGCGGCGATGTTCCTCGTCGCCAACGGCGTCGCCGGGCGCGTGCTCTCGGAGGCTCGCCCGACGGCGGTGAACCTCGCGTGGGCCGTCGCGCGAATGGCCCGCTGCGCCGCGGGCGCGGCCAAGCTCTCGCCCGCCGAACGGCGCGCGACGATGCTCGCGGAGGCCGAGGCGATTCACCGCGAGGACGTCGCCGCGTGTCGCGCGATGGGCGCGCTCGGCGCGCTCGAGGTGCCGGACGGCGCCACGATCCTGACGCACTGCAACGCAGGCGCGCTCGCGACGGGCGGGTATGGGACGGCGCTCGGCGTGATCCGCGCGGCGCGCGAGGCGGGCAAGCGAGTGCGCGTGCTCGCCGATGAGACGCGGCCCTATCTGCAGGGCGCGAGGCTGACCGCTTGGGAGCTCGCGGCGGACGGGATCGACGTCGAGGTGATCACCGACAGCATGGCGGCGCACTTCTTTCAGCGCGGCGCGATCCAGTTCGTCGTCGTCGGCTCGGACCGGATCGCGGCCAACGGCGACGTCGCGAACAAGATCGGAACCTATGGAGTCGCGGTGCTCGCGCACGCCCACGGGGTGCCTTTCACGGTCGCGGCGCCTTGGAGCACCGTCGACCTGCGCACGCCGACGGGCGCGGAGATCCCGATCGAAGAGCGCTCCCGCGACGAGGTCGCGCGCATCGGCAACACCGTGCTCGTGCCGGACGGGGTCGGCTGTCGGCACCCCGCGTTCGACGTCACGCCCGCGCGGCTCGTCGACGCGGTCTACACCGAGCGCGGCGTGTTCCGGCCGGCGCGGGGCGAGACTCCCTCCGCGCTCGCCCGGCGCTAGCTCGCGGCGCCCTCCAGCGCGACGAAGTCCATCCCGAGCGCGCGCGCGTAGGGCGCGAGACGCCCGCGTCAACGCCCGCGTCAACGTTGACTTCGACGAGGCGCTCCGGCAGCCTGAGAGGCTCATTTCTGGTCTCTTACGCGCTGCCGCAGGGGTGTTTCGCATGATGGCTTCGACTCGCACGGTGCTCCTCGTCCTGGTCGTCGCGTCCCTCTCGCTCTGGTCAGTCGCTGGCTGCGCTGGCGGTGGCGGCGTGCCCGCGCGGCACGATGGCGGCGGCGGGGACGGCGGGCGCGGCGATGGCGGCGTCGACGCGCATGTGATCGAGTGCGTCCTCAGCTCCGACTGCGCGGATGACGGCGTGTTCTGCAACGGCTCGCTCGCGTGCACGGACGGGCGCTGCGTCGCGAGCGGGATCCCCGCGTGCGACGACTTCGTCGTGTGCACGGAGGACTCGTGCTCGGCGACGATGGACGCGTGTCAGCACGTCGCCATGGACTCGCTCTGCGCGCCCGGGCTGCACTGCTTCGTGCCCGGCGGCGGCTGCACGGCGGCGGCGCCCTGCGAGTTCGACGCAGAGTGCGATGACGGCGTGTACTGCAACGGTCCCGAGAGCTGCGTCTCCGGGCTCTGCTCGGGCCCCGGGACGCGCGATTGTTCGGATACCAGCTCATGCACGCTCGATGAGTGTGTCGAGGCGATGGGCGCGTGCGGGCACGTCGGCTATACGGACAGCGACACGAACGTCGCGCATTGCGGTAGCGGGCTCGTGTGCCTCGAGTGCCCCGCGCCGGCTCCGGCGCTGCACTCCGTGGCGAGCTGTGCGGCGGGTGTGTGCGGCAGCGTCTGCGAGCTCGGCTACATCGACGCCGACCTGAACCCCGCGAACGGCTGCGAATTCGCCTGCACGATCGCGCCCGGCATCGACTCGCCCGACGACGTCTTCACGGACGCGAACTGCGACGGCATCGACGGCGACCGCGCGCTCGCGATCTTCGTGAGCCCGACCGGCAGCGACGCGAACGATGGGCTGACGACCGCGACCCCCGTCGGCGGCTTCGCGCGGGCGTTCGCGGTCTTCGCGGCGAACCCGACGCGCGTGCAGATCCTCGTCGCCAACGGCACCTACGCGACGAGCACGGAGCTCTCGCTGCCGAGCGGCGTCGGCGTCTACGGAGGTTACGGCTCGACGTTCGTCACGCGCACGGACTCGCGGGCGCAGATCCTCGCGTCGAGCCCGACGGCGGTTCGCGCGGAGGGGCTCAGCAGCGCGTCGGTGCTCGACCACATGAACCTGACGACCGCGAACCAGACGGCGGCGTCGGCCGGGACGGCGACGCTCGTCGTGAGCAACTCGGGTGATCTGCTGACGCTCCGCTTCGTCACGGTGCTCTCGGGGCGCGGCGGGGACGGCGCGCCGGGCGGCACCGGGGTGACGGGTCCTGCGGGCACCGTCGGCGTGAATGGAATGGGATCGGCCGGCGGCGGCGGAGGCTCCGTGGGTGGCGGCGCCG
>CAIUAC010000427.1 GCA_903896985.1 uncultured Sandaracinus sp. | reverse complement strand
GTGGTCTCCGCGTCTACTCGCAGCTGCGCTTCGAGTGGGGCGTGCATCGCGTGCAGCGCGTGCCCGCGACGGAGGCGCAGGGGCGCATTCACACGTCGACGGCCACGGTCGCCGTCCTGCCTGAGGCCGACGAGGTCGACGTCTTCATCGACGAGAAGGATCTCGAGATCAACATCGCGGCGTCGGGCGGGCCGGGCGGGCAGGGCGTGAACACCACGAACTCCGCCGTGCAGATCCAGCACAAGCCGAGCGGCCTCATCGTGAAGTGCCAGGACGAGCGCTCGCAGCTCAAGAACAAGGCGAAGGCGATGAAGATCCTCCGCGCGCGCTTGCTCGAGCGGGCGCAGGACGCGCAAGCCGCGTCGGTGTCGGCGAACCGCAACGCCATGGTGGGCAGTGGGGACCGTTCGGAGAAGATCCGCACGTACAACTACCCGCAGAATCGCGTCACCGACCACCGCATCGGGCTGACGCTGCACAAGCTAGACGCGGTGATGAACGGCGATCTCGACGAGCTCTTCACGGCGCTGCGCACGAGCTATCAGGCTGAAAACCTGAGCCGCACGCGCGACGACGGCTGAGCCGCGCGCGCAGCGGGCTGGATGCCGCGGGTCAGCCCGGAGGCCAGCTCTGGTGCCGCCCGCCGAGCACGTGCAGGTGCAGGTGATGGACGCTCTGTCCGCCGTGCTCGCCGGTGTTGATGACCACCCGGTAGCCGCTCTCGAGGCCCAGTTTCTCGGCGACCTCGCGTGCGACGGTCAGTAGTCGGCCGAGCAAGGGGGCGTCGTCCGCGGTCGCGTCCGCGAGGGAGGCGAGGTGCTTCTTCGGGATGACGAGCACGTGCGTCGGGGACGCGGGGTGCAGGTCGTGGAACGCGAGCACATCGGGCTCGTCGACGACGAGCTTCGCGGGGATCGTGCCTTCGACGAGCTTGCAAAAGAGACAGGACATCGCGTTTCTTCCTCGTTCTTGGGGCTTCGAGCGTCGTATGGCGGTCGTCAGCCGGGATCGTGCTTGTCGCGCCCGCGGGCGGGGTCGATGACCTGACCGGCGGCGAGCGACGGGGCGGCGCCTAGCTCCGCGGCGCGGCGGTCGACGAAGACCGCCAAACGCCGGAAGGGGATCCGGGCGGGGCACACGCGCTCGAGCGCCTCGAGGTCGCCTTTGCGCAGGTGCTTCACGAAGGTCGGGAGCGCGTCGTAGTCCGGGAGGTTGCGCGTGTACGCGAGCGGCAGATCGCTCGGGCCGCGGAATTCCCCGCGCGCCGTGCGGTCGTAGGCGTCGAACACCGCGTCGCACATGCCGCACGCGATGCAGCCCGAAAAACTCGGTAACTGCGCGCGGTCCTCGCTCGTCATAGGGCGGAGGCGGTCGGCGTCGTAGTTCTCCCCGAACTGGAGCAGCCCGCTCTTGCGAGACGTGACGCGCCGGAGCAGCTGACGAAAGAAGAAATAGCCGAGCCGCACGAGAGAGCCCAGCGTCACGATCTCTCCTCAGCGCGCATCGTGAGCGTTTCTGACCCGCTCCCGGTCCCGACGCAATCGCGTCCCACCGATCGCCCGCCCCAACGCCGGGCGATCTTGACCCGCCCCCCCAAGGCCCTACAGTCCGAGCGCTCCGCGCCGTCGAAGGAACAGCCGCCCATGTCGCCCCCGTACCCTGCCCGCAAGTTGGAGCCCGCCGTGTTCCTCTACGCTGAGGCAGAGATCCCGACCGAGTACGGCACCTTCCGCGTGCTGGTGTTCCACGAGCGGAACACGCCGCATGAGCACGTCGCCATCGTGAAGGGCGACGTCGAGGGGAAGAGCGACGTCCTCTGCCGCGTGCACTCGGAGTGCTTCACGGGCGAGGTGCTGCACTCGCTCAAGTGCGACTGTGGCGAGCAGCTCGGCTTCGCGCTGAAGAAGATCAGCGCGGAGGGCGCGGGCATGGTGCTCTACCTGCGGCAGGAGGGCCGAGGCATCGGGCTCGGCAACAAGATCCGCGCCTACGCCCTGCAGGCGAAGGGCGCAGACACGGTCGATGCGAACCGCATGCTCGGCTTCGCCGACGACCTGCGCCGCTACCACGTCGCAGCCCGGATGCTGACCGACCTCGGCGTGCGGTCGGTGGCGCTGATGACGAACAACCCGTCGAAGGTGAAGCTCCTGCGCGCCGACGGCGTCGTGGTGTCTTCCCGCGTCCCCGTTCGCGTGCAGCTCAATGACCTGAGCCGGGCGTATCTCGACACCAAGCGTGCCCGCATGGGGCACCTCGTCGATGTCGCCGACCTCGCGCACGACGCAGAGGCGCCCCCGGCCCCCGAGGAGCCGACCGCGCACCTCGCGGACGCCCTCGCGCCCGTGCGCGACGTTCGCAGCGAGTAGCGGACGCGCTCGCGCGGGAACAGATAGGGCTACCCGCTCGACGCGGCGTAGCCCGTATCGCTCACGGGGAGCGCTCGCCTGAGCCGGCCCGAGGGAATACCTGCACGAGCTCCGCCCGGAGCGCAGCGTCGTCGGCGTAGCGACCTGCGAAAGCCAGGGTGTAGGCGTGCGCGTCGTGGCGCCGCTCGCCCCGCGCAGCGACGCAGCCCTGAACGAAGTCGATGCCGACGCCGGCTGCCCGCGCGCCGAGGTGCGTCACGAGCGCGTCGGCGATCTGCTGACCGATGTCTTCCTGCAGCGAAAGGCGCCGCGAGAAGCAGTCGACCAGCCGCCCGATGGCGCCGAGGCCGACCACGCGCTCACCCGGCAGATATCCGACGTGCACTCGACCCATCGCGGGCAGCAGATGATGGGGGCAGACCGTCGACGCGGCCAGGTTGGAGACGACGACGAGACCGCGAGAGCCGGAGCTGGTCGAGTCCGCGAGAATCGCGGCGGGGTCGTCGCCATAGCCGGAGAGGAGGTCCAGCGCGAAGGCCTCGGCGACTCGCCTGCCGGTGTCGGCCAGCTCGGGATCGGTGCCGAGGGGCGCGCCGAGCGCGCGCAAGAAGTCCTCGATCGCCGCCGCCGCTCGCTGCAAATCGACGGCTGGACGGCCCGACGCGGCGGTCTCAACGCTGGGGGCAACACCCTCTCGAGGCACGCTCAGGTGCTCCAGAAGATGCGCGCCGCCCGCGGCATATCCGGCCGCTCGAACGCCTCGCAGGTGCAGCAGCGCTCGGGAAAAGTGCGCTTGTCGCTGCAGGTGCTGCACTCTTCGATGACTGCGATCGCGGACGCCAGCTCCTCGCGCAGGCGGCGAAGGAGCGAGATCTTCTGCTGCATCTCCTCGATGCGCGAGCCGAGGTGGTCGGCCAGGCGGGAGCTCGCCTCCTCCGCCGTACCGCAGTTGGCTTTGAGCTCGAAGAGCTCTTTGATCTCCTGCAGCGAGAGCCCCGCCTCGCGCAGGTCCGAGGCGAGCCGCAGCTTGTGCAGCGAGCGCTCGTCGAAGAGGCGGTGACCGCCTTCGTTCCTCGCGACGCTGAGCAGCCCGGCCTCCTCATAGAAGCGAACAGTGCGGAGCGTGCTCCCGGCGAGGCGCGCCATGTCGCCCGTTGTCAGATAGGCGCGGTCGGCGCGCGCGGGGCGGTCGGCCGACGCTCCCGCAGCGACCGGTAAGCGGTCGAGGGAGGGCTCGTCTCTCGGGCTCTCTGGTCCCTCGGCGTCGTCATCGGCCACAGCACACGCTCCTGACAGTTTCGAACGTGAGTCATATGGGAACTGCGCCGTACGAGTGTCAAGGGGCGCAACCGGCCGGTTGAGGCGGCGATAAGGGGCGCGTTCGTCACTCCACCCACGCCTCCCACCAAAAGGAAACACGCCCATGCCGACCCCGATCAGCTACTCGATTCCCACCCTCACCCGCGTCGAAGCCACCACCGTCCGGGCCACACCGACGGGCGTGGTCGGCCGCTTCCGTCAGGCCCTCTCCGACTCTGCCGACGTCGTGCTCGGCGGCCTCGAAGCCGCCGCAGGAGCCGTTCCTGGCGGCTCCATCGTGACCGCGGCCGTGCGCGGGGCGACCAGCTCCAGCGTGCGCGCCGGCGACCTCGGCGCCGCCTCCACCGCCCTCCGCGGGTCCAGCGGTACGGGCACCGCCGAGGGCGTCGAGGCGCCGCTCGGGGGAGACACCGCGGCGGCCTCGGTGGAGAGCACGCTCGCGCAGTCGGCAGACCAGAACATGTACTTCCTGAAGATCCAAGAGCAGCTGCAGTCTGAGAATCGCCGGTACAGCGCGCTGTCGAACGTCCTCAAGGCGCGCCACGAGACCGTGAAGAACGCGATCGGAAACATCCGCTGAAGGAGCCTCATCGTGCGCGGCCACCCTTGCGGCCCCGCGCGCGATGCGGCTACGCTGAGAGGGCCTCATGTCGTCCATCAAGCCTCCCTCTGGGAAGTCTCCCTCCCTGCCGCCCGCCGGCGACGGCGGCATCGACGCCGTGCGCGGTAGCGGGCCCAAGGCACCGTCCGATGCGTTCCGGAAGACGCTCGACGAGCCCGTCGCAGCTGCGGCGCGCGCCGAGCCGAAGACCGTCGCCGCCGCGCTTGCGCATGACCTTCGGGCCGGGCGCATCGACGCCGACACCGTCGTGAACAAGCTCGTCGACAAGGCGCTCGCGAAGGCCGACGCTGCGGGACTTTCGCCGGCCAAGCGCCTCGAGCTCGAGGCCATGTTGCGTGACGCCCTCGTGTCTGACCCCACGCTCTCTCAGCTCAGCAAGGACCTAGAACGTGGTCGATGACCTGACTCGAACGCCTCTCTTCTCGCGGTTCGGTGCTCTGCTTCTCGTGCTCGGGTTCATCGTGGGAGTCGCTCCGGCGGCTCGCGCGCAAGAGCCCGAGCGCGCTGCGCCTACTCAGGTGGACGCTTCACCGAGCGTCTACATCGTGTCCGTCGCTCGCGCGCCGGAGCTCGAGCCGGTCTCGGCGCGGGTCGGTGCGGCGGCGCGCGCGGCGCTGCGTCGGGTCGAGGGCGTCGACTGGCAGACGCCCGACCAGCGCTTCCTCGGCTACGATCAGGCGGTGGCCGAGCGGCTGCTCCGCGCCCGCACCCGGCTCAATGCCGGGCGGGACGCGTACACCAACCTGCAGATGGCGGACGCGATCGGCGAGCTTGCCGGCGCGGTCGAGGACTTCGACGCGGCGGCGGTCGCCGTCGAGGATCCGACCGATCTCGGTCAGTCGCTGCTGCTGCTCGGCGCGTCGTATCAGCTCGAGGGCCGAGACCGTGACGCTGCGCGCGTCTTCCGACGCCTGCACACGCAGATGCGCGGGGTCGCGCCTGATCCCAACGAGTTCAACCCGCAGGTCGTCCAGAAGTTTCAGGCGGCTGCTCCGCCGGACGCCACGGCAGGCACCGCGAGCGTCACCGTCGGGAGTGATCCGCCGGGCGCGATCGTCTACGTCGACTTCGTCCCGCGGGGGCTCACGCCGATGACCGTCGGCGGGCTCGTCTCGGGGCAGCACATCGTCCGGGTGACGCGCGCTGGCGCGACGCCGTTCGTGCAGCCGGTCGAGCTGCGGCGCGGCGGTACCGGGTCCGTCAATGCCTTCATGGAGGACAACGCGGCGACCCCTGGGCTCCACGATGCATTTGCGAGCATCGCGGACGCGAGCGTCGAGCGCCTCGATCGCAACGGGCCGATCGCGGCCATCGCCAGTTCGCTCGAGCTTCAGAAGATCGGCGTCATTCGCGTCGCCGAGGGCACGACCGACGGACAGGTCGAGCTCGAGCTTCTCCTCTTCGATGTGGCGAGCGGGCGACGCTTGCTGCGCGGCGCAGGCGAGGTCACGACCGAGGGCAGCGCCCTCGAGCTCGGGGTGCAGCGGCTCGTCGCGGGCGGCCTCGAGGCGGGCCTCCGCGCGCAGCAGACCGACGATCACGAGCGCATCCCGGCTCGGCGTGATCCGATCGTGACGGCCCCTCCGCCGACCCACAGCGGAGGCGGCTCGGTCCTCGGCAAGTGGTGGTTCTGGAGCGCGGTCGGTGGCGTCGTGGTGATCGGCGCGGTCGTCGCCATCGTCCTCGCGACGGGCGGCGGGACGCAGCTCGGCCAGGATCCTGGCGGCCAAGTCATCCTGCAATTCTGAGTCATGCGCGCCATCTACTCGACGTTCTCGCTGGTTGCGTTCGCCTCGGTCTTGGTCGGCCTCGCTCTGCCCGTGCGCGCGCAAGAGGGCGAGGCGCGCCGCGTGACGGCGACCGCGCTGCTCGTCACGCAGGAGGGCGTCTCGGCGCAGCAGGCGACGAGGGTCGGCGTGGGGGTTCGTCGAGGGCTCGAGGCCGATGCGCGCCTGCGCTTCGCCGATCCGGTCGACCTCCTGTCCGACGCGAGCGTGCCGGAGGAGATCCAGACGGCGATCGACGACCTCGACGCGATCGTGGAGCTCGTCAGCAGCGGGGACGCGGCCGAGGGGCAGCGGCGCGCGCAGGCAGCGATCCAGGTGTTCGAGATGGCGCTGGTGTCGGTGAAGCGCGCGGCGCTGACCGACGCCTACATGCTCGACGCGGTGGCGGCCTGCCGCCTCAACCAGCGCCGCCAATGCGCGGAGGGCTTCGCCCGCGTCATCACGTTTCGCGAGTCCATCGAGTACGACGCCACGCGTTACCCGGCGGATTACGCCGCGCTCTTCGCTCAGACGAGCGCGCGGGTGCTCGCGGGGGCGCGCGGCTCGGTGCAGATCGTCACGGAGCCAGCCGGCGCAGAGGTCTTCGTCGACGGGCGCAGCTTCGGTCCGGCGCCCGCGATCGCCGACGGGCTCCTGATCGGCGACCACTTCGTCACCATCAAGCGCGTCGGCTTCGAGAAGCTCATCGCCCGCGTCACCGTCGAGCGTGATCGCACGGCGACCGCGCGCTTTCCGCTGCAGCCGATCCAGCGGGCGCTGCTGCTCGAGCGCGACCTCTCGCGGCTCCCGACGGAGCTCGGCGAGGAGCGCGCCGGGCCGATCATCTCGGGCCTGACGGGCTATCTGTTCGCCAACCAGGCGGTGATCGGCTTGCTCCGTCCCGGTCAGGGCGGAGGCATCGACGTCGCGCTCTACCTCTACGATTTTCGCACTCGCTTTCTCCTCAAGGAGCGCCGCGCGACGGTGCCCGACGCGGAAGCCACAGAGCGCACGACCGCGCTCGTCGCCGAGCTCTACGACCACGTGGACCTGACGGGGAACGTCGAAGCACCCGAGGACGCGGCGCCCCGCGTCGTCGAGCGCGCCCGCCCGCTCTGGCAGCAGTGGTGGTTCTGGACGGCGATTGGCGTCGTCGTCGTCAGCGGCGTCGTGGTCGCGGCGACGGTCGACACTAGCCCGACCGTGCCCGAGGGCTTCACGCGCTTCAACGGCGCCGCGCAGTAGCGGCGCGCCGGGCTCCGGCGCTCGACGCGCGTCGCCAGCTCGCGTGCTGCCGCCGGTGCGCTCAGTGGAGCGCGCGCGGCCGGGTGTCGGTGACGCTCGCGGCGTAGAGCTCTGCACCGAAGTAGCGCTCGCTCTCGTTCCGCGCCGTGGCGAGCGCGCGGAGCGTCTCGACGATCTGCTCGACGACCTCGTAGCGCACCGCCAGGCGGAAGTAGTCCTCCTCGCGCACGTCGCCGCCTGTCCGCTCGAGGCCCTCTTCGACCGTCTCGCGGTCGACGGGGAGCAGCTGGAAGTGCGTCGCCCAGCCTTCGACGTGCTCACCGAGCGCGGCCTCGAGCGCCACGCCGACGGGGTTGAACGACAGGAAGACGTGCTCGTACTCGAGGCGCCAAGCGGCCGGCGCCCCGGCTGGCGCGTGCCAGCGGGCGTCGCCGAGGGCGCGCCGCACGACCTCCCCGAAGTACGCGCCTGCCGCGGGCGCGGCGAGCTCGAGGACCTCCTCCTTCTCCCGCGCCTCCCCGGTGCGCAGCCAATGGTCGAGGAGCGGCAGCGTCTCGGGGGTGTAGTCGAGGGTGATGCCGAGCGCGCGCTCGACGAAGCGTACGCAGCCCTCGGCGAGATCGCGCACGTGGTCAGGCGGCGCGTCGGGACGTGAAGTGGAGTCCATGGATGGCGCCAGTATAGGGCGCTGCGACGAGTCTCACCCGTTCGACGCACGAAGCGTGCGGATCCTGCGCCGTTTCGTGTTACCGATCCGACTCCGAGGAGCTCGCATGGACACCGGATCGACCGTCGGGAAAGCAATGCATTCGTCTGGGGCTTCCGCTGCGTCGGCGGAGGAGGGCCCGTACGCAGGCGAGGACGGTCGGACGCGTCTCGAGCCGATGCTCGTCACGTTTCCAGACGGTCAGGTGCGCTCGATCCAGGTCTATCGCGCGGTCAACGTCGCGACGCATCCGAAGCTGCGGGAGCCGACCCTCGCCGGCGGGCTGCATCGCTTCGAGTCTGGCGAGGAGCTCGCCGTCTCGTTCGTGTTTCACGATCCCGCCGCGAAGAAATTCTGCGTCGTGGTGCCCGAGGTGCTGCGGCACACCGCGCTGGAGGAGCGCGCCGCGCTCCTGACCCGCGTGGCCAAAGACACGACGCACGCCGTGCCGTCGTACGTCCGCGAAGCGACCGCTGTCGTCGGTACGCGTGAGCTCACCAACTATCTTGCGCAGTCGGTCGTCGTGGCGTCGCAGACCGAGCACGCCAAGCGCGAAGCGGAGCACGCCAAGCGCGAAGCGGAGCACGCCAAGCGCGAAGCGGAGCACGCCCAGCGCGGCGCGGAGCACGCCCGACGTGACGCGGAGCACTCGACGCGCGAGGGAGAGCTACATCGCCGCGAGGAGCTGATCGTGCAGCGCGAGGAGCGCATCGCGACCCGCGGCGAGGCGCTGACCGGACGCGAGGACGAGCTGAGGACGCTGCAGGAGGAGATCGAGGCGAGCCAGCGCGATCTCACCCTCCGCGAGGAGGAGCTCGAGTCGCGCGTGGCGTCCCTCCGGGAGCGTGAAGAGGAGCTTCAGCGCGTGTCGACGGCGAGCGCGGCCGCCGCGCGTCTCGCGCTCGCGCCCCCATCCGAGGCCCCCGCGCCGATGCTCGCGACCCTGTCGTCGGTCTCGCTCGCGGCGCCGTCGCCCGCTCCGCGAGCGCCTTCGGTCAAGCCGCCGCCGCCGCCGCCTG
>CAIUAC010000426.1 GCA_903896985.1 uncultured Sandaracinus sp. | reverse complement strand
GCCAACCTCGCGGAGGTGCGTGAGCACGGGCTGGTCTCGGACGTCGTCGACGACGTGCTCAAGGACGCGATCGAGGCGGCGCGGCGCGCGGCCGACGTGAGCAAGCTGCTGCGCACCTACCTCGGGCAGAGCACGAGCGCACACGAGGCGCGGGGCCTCGCTGAGCTGTGTCGAGGGAGCCTGCCGGCGCTGCGAGCGACGCTCCCGCTGGGGGTCTCCCTCGAGGCGACCTTGCCCGCGGCGGGCCCCATGGTGCAAACGAGCGCGAGCGAGGTGCGTCATCTGCTCGAGAGCCTCGTCGCCAACGCGAAGGAGGCGCTCGGACAGGCGGGCGGCTCGATTCGTCTCTCGGTCACGACGCTCGCGCCGGAGACGATCCCGGAGACGAACCGCTTCCCCACCGACTGGAAGCCGCAGGCGAGCGAGTACGCTCGCCTCGTGGTCGCCGATCCGGGCTGCGGCATCCCCGCGGCGGAGCTCGAGAAGATCTTCGACCCGTTCTTCACGACCAAGTTCGTGGGGCGCGGGCTCGGGCTCCCGTCGGTGCTCGGCGTCGTCCGCGCGCACGGGGGCGCGATCACGGTGCAGAGCGCGCCCGGCATGGGGAGTCGGTTCGAGCTCTACCTCCCCATCGTCGCGCTGTAGGCGCCCCCGCCCGCGCGGGTCGATTTCTAGCGGCGCTCGGCGACGGAGAGGCGCTCCGCGTCGAAGGCGCGCAGCAGCGGGGTGCGCGCGCCGTACGTCCCGCGCCACGCGGCGGGCGCGGTGTCCGAGCGCGTGACGAAGGACGCCGCGAGGAGCACGCGGGCGAGCGCAGCCGGCTCGTAGCGGGCGCGCAGCGGCTCCCCGAGCACGCGAAAGAAGCCGTGCGTGAGCTGCGCCGCGCCGGGGAGTCCGTCGAAGGCGCCGCGCGCGAGGTACGTCAGCGCGAGGCGGCTGCCGGGCGCGCTCCGAGCCGAGAGCGCGTCGAGCGAGGCGCCCATCGCGTCCGTCGACAGATACATCGTCACGCCCTCCCACACCCAGCACGTCGGCACGCGCGCGTCGTGCCCGGCGTCCGCGAGCGCGCGGGCGAGCGAGTCGCGCGAGAAGTCCACGGGGACGTGCCGCACCTCGCGCGCGAGCGGCGCGCGCCCACGCACGCGGCGCCGCTTCTCGCGCTGCGTGTCGGGGTGATCGACCTCGAAGGCGACGACGTCGCGCAGGGCGTCGAGCCGATACGCGCGCGCGTCGAGCCCCGCGCCGAGCAGCACGAGCTGCCGGGCGCCGCGCGCGACGGACTCCCGCACGGCGTCGTCGATCGCGAGCGTGCGGAGCGCCATGTGCTCGACGAGGTTGCCCGTCGCGGCGTCGAGTCCGCGTCGGAGCGCGCGGGCGCCGCGCGGCGACCGCCCAGCGGCGGCGAGCACCCACGCGAGGTGCGCGGGCAAGAGCGAGCGCGCGACGGGATCGTCGACGGGCGTCTGCGCGGGCGAGGCGAGCGTCGCGAGCCCGCGGGCGAACGCGACGACCTCCGCGGTGAAGCTCGCGCGGCCTGCGCGCATCAGCGGGCTCCGCTCGAAGGTTCGACCACGTCGACGGCCGCCGCGTCGTTGCAGTGGATCGCCGCGAGCATCCCGCACGCGGCGTGCCGCGCGCTGCCGCCCGAGTAGCGCCGCACGAGCGGCACCTGAAGCGCGCCGAGCCGATCGAGGAACGCTTTGAGCTCCAAGGGATCGGCGCGACGAAAGCCGCCCTCGCGCGGGTCGTTGACGTCGATCAGGTTCACGCGCAGCCGCAGATCACCGAGCAGCGCGCCGAGCGCCTCGACCTCGTCGACGCCCGTGTTGACGCCCGCCATCACGACCCACGCGACCGTGACGCGCCCCTTCGCGACGGCGGCGTACTCGCGCAGCGCGGAGGCGAGGTCCTCGAGCGCGAAGTTCCCCGCGACGGGCAGCAGGCTGCGGCGCTTCTCGGCGAGCGCGCTCGTCAGCGAGACGATCAGCCGGAAGCGATGCCCTTCCCGCGCGAAGCGGCGGATCTGCGGGACGAGCCCCACCGTGCTGATCGTGATGGCGTCCGCCGAGATGCGCCCGCCGCACGGATCGCTGAGCACCTGCGCCGCGCGGATCACGGCGTCGTAGTTGTGAAACGGCTCGCCCTGCCCCTGGAACACGACGCCGCCGACGCGCCCCGGCGCCTCGTCGCGCACCTGCAGGAGCGCGTCGACCATCTCCCAAGCCTCGAGGTTGCGCGTGAGCCCGAGGCGCCCCGTCGCGCAGAAGACGCAGCCCATCGCGCAGCCGACCTGCGACGAGAGGCACACCGTGAAGCGCCCCGGCGCGAGCAGCGGGATGCGCACCGCCTCGGTGAGCGCGCCGTCCGGCGAGCGGAACAGGTACTTCACGAAGCCGTCGGCGTCGTCGGTCACGCGCTCGACGAGCGTCAGGCGCGCGAAGGAGAGCGTCGCCTCGAGGGCGCTCACGGTCGCGCGCGCGATCGGGCGGCGCGTCGGCGGGCGAGTGCCCGGCAGATACGAGAGGTGCTGCGCGAGGTAGCGGCGCGACTCGTCGTCACGGAGCGTGACCCCGTGCGCCGTCGCGTGCGCGACGAGGTCTTGCGGGCGCATACCGAAGAGGTGCGGGAGCTCGGTCACAGGCGGGCGGTGCATGTACCCGGACGCCGCGCGCTGCGCCAATCGGGGGCCGCGCTAGGCTGTGCGCATGAGCCGCCCCCGCACCCCGCGCTCTCCGCGCGCCACTCAGAAGCTCGTCATCCGCGCGTTCGAGCCGAGCGACGCCGAGGCGCTCGCGCGCATGATGCAGCAGCCGTCCGTGATCGCCGGGACTTGCCGCACGCCGCTCGAGTCCGTCGCGACGAACGCGGCGCGCTTTCTCGCGGACGACCCGCTGCGCCGCTCGCTCGTCGCGACCCTCGACGAGCGCGTCGTCGGGCACCTCGCGCTGCACCTGCACAAGCCCGGGCGCTGCCGCCACGCGGCGTCCCTCGGCATGATGGTGGACGAGAATCATCAGGGTCGCGGCGTCGGCAGCGCGCTGCTCGACGAGGCGATCGCGCTCGCCGAGCGCTGGCTGCACGTGCTGCGGCTCGAGCTCGAGGTGCACGTCGACAACACGCGCGCGCTCCGCCTCTACGGCTCGCGCGGCTTCAGCATCGAGGGCGTCGCGCGGGCGCACACGCTGCGCGACGGGATGCTGATCGACGCGTTCCGCATGGCGCGCCTCGGCGCGGCGCTGCCCTACCCGCGCCTGACCGCCGAGGAGGCTGCCTCGCGCACGCCTCCCGCGCTGCCGCGCACGCCGCAGCCGCCGCGCCGCCCCAAGGGCGGCACCGGAGGCGGCTGGGGGACGCGCGGCGGGCAGGCGTAGTCACGGAGCGCACGCGTTGACGAACGGGTCCGTGAAGCCGCCCGGCGTATTGAACAGCGTGACGTCGGCGTAGGGCTGCACGAACGTCGGGATGCCGAGGAAGCCGAATTCCACTGCATCCGCGCGGATCGCGACGCAGCTGTTGGACACGAGCGTATTGAACCAAGGCTGCTGGTAATACGCCTGCACGCGCTCGGCGTGGCCGTAATAGGCGGGGATGAGCAGCCCCGGGAGCTCGGGGAAGATCGGCGGGGGCGAGGCGATGCCGGTGAAGTCGGGGCTGAGCACGAGCGGCATCCGAATCGCCGGCTCGCCTGGAGCCGGCGTGTAGAGGTTGGCCGACACCGGGAGCCAGGCGCCCGAGCCGGTCACGTAGAGTCCGCGGGTCGGCGTGCCGAGCGCGGAGCCGCGGCTGACGTCGAGGATCAGCGTCGACGGGCGGAAGCCGGTGTCCTCGACGACCCACGAGAAGCTGCCCGAGCTGCCCCCGCGGGTCGCCTTCGCGCGCTCGACCATATCCGTCGCGATGTCCACCGCGGCGAGGTAGACGTCACTCGGGACGCCCGTCTGCGCAGCGATCTCCTCAGCGAGGTAGCTGATCCCCTTGTCCACGAGCTGATCGAAGTTGGGGAGTGTGGGCGGGAGTCCCATCGCGACGAGCGCGTACTCAGCGGCCATCTGCACGAGGGAGTGACACCACGCGGGACAGCCGACGATCCCGTCGAGCGCGTACGCGACGAGATCGACCGCGATGCCCTTGATCGCCTCGTAGAGCGCGGCGATGGTGTTGACCGCTTGGGCGACGGCGTCGATGAAGCCAGTGACGGCGTCCGAGAAGCCCGACACGAGGTCGTCGAAGAAGCTCGAGTCACCGCCTGTCGGGGGCCAGTGACAGAACGACTCCCCCGGCAACATCGTGTAGCCGCCGGGGTGATAGCCCGTCGCGACGATGTTCCAGGCGAGCGGATCGTGCGAGAAGATCGGGTCGACGCCGAGCACCGGCAGGGTCTTGGGCGTGACGACGGTGTAGCAGACGGCGCCGAGCATCGGCTCGACCCACGGCCCGCTGCCGTGGTCGTAGGTGCCAGTCAGGCGCGTCGGCGGACCGCCGATCATGATGGGAGTCTCCTCGGGCACGACGACCACGAGCTCGACCCACGAGCCGATGCCGTAGAGGAGCGGATCGCAGAGCTTCGTGTCGGTCTGCACGGGCACGGCGCGCACGTAGAGCGGCGCGTGGTGATAGCGGATCTGCTCCCAGCGCGCGCGGACGAGCGCGTCGGCGCCGGCGGGGGGCGCGGCGAGCACCGTCTCGAGGTCGACGTCCGCCTCGTTGACCGTCGCCACCGAGTTCCAGACGCGCCGCGTGTGCAGGAGCCCCTGCGGCGGCGCGCACGCAAGCTCGGGCGAGAGCTGATCGACGTCGAAGCGCTCGGTCGCAAATTGCAGATCGAAGCCGCTGACGCCTGCGAGCGCGGTGCTCCAGCGAAAGCGGCGCGACATCGCGTCGGTGCGCACGAAGTCGCGCGAGACCCAGTGTTCGCCGTCGGCGCGGGTGCCGCGCACCTCGAGGTGAGAGCGCACCGCGACCGCGTCGAAGCGCGCGGCCGGGCCGCCCGGCGTCAGCAACCCGGCGCGCGGACCGCGCCAGTCGAGCGCGCCAGCCGCGGGGTCATCGACGTCGACGCCGATCTGATAGAGGTCCGCCTCGACGAGGTCTGGAATCTGAAACGTGAACACGCGCGGATCGGCGGTCGCGGAGACGACCGCGGGCAAGATCACGGCGGGCGGCGGCGCGGGGGTCGCGACGGTGCGCGAGCCGACGAAGGGCGCGGGAATGCGGCGCGCGCGCACGTGGATGGTGTCCAGCGTCGGCACGATGCCGAGGAAATTCAGCTCGCCCGCGAGCGGCGCCGTCGGGCGCGGACCGGCGTCGAAGGGGCCGAGGTCGACGCGTCCCAGGTCCACGCGTCCAAGATCCACTGGCCCGAGGTCGACGACGCCGAAGTCGACGCCGCCGTCGAGGCGCCCGGCGTCGGGCTTCGCGGCGGACGAACCGCAGCCCAGGCACGCTGCCGACGACACGAATCCCAACGCGAAGCAGAACGCCGCGCGTCGAGCGACCGTGCGGATGTCGCGCGAAAACATGAATTCCCCGCCCCTCTCTGCGCGCAACAGGCACTCCGCTCGCAGGCGAGCGACGTGACCATCCTGCGCGCGAAGGCAAGTAGCCACGCGCTCCGGCGCCGCAACCAGCCGGTCGGCTCAGCGCCCGGGCGGGCGCGTCCCCGGCGGCCAGATCGTGAAGATGGCGCGCACATCCATGCGGTCGGGGAGCGATAGGCTCGTGAAGCCGGAGACGCGCGCGCCGTCCGGACCGAGCGCGGCGCGTAGGTCGCCCTCGGCGCGCAGGAGCGCCGCCGGCGGACCGACGATCTGCACGGTGACGTAGCCGCTCTGACGCAGCTGAGCGAGCGGCAGCGAGCGCACGTCGATGTTCATGCGCACCGCGCCGCCGAAGAGCGCGAGCCCGAGCGTCACCTCGACGGTGATCGGCTCGACGCGCACGTCGACGCGCACGTCCGGCGCGCGCACGTCGAGGCGTCCACCGTAGTCGACGGAGCCATTGCCGCTCGGCGGCGGTGGAGGCGGCGGGGGTGGAGGCGGAGGCGGAGGCGGGGGAGTCGGCACGCGCTCGGGCGTGTACTCGCCTCCACAGCGATAGGCGCTCTGCGGGCTGCCGCTGCGCGCGAGGCTGTCCTCTGCGAGGGCGCCGCGCTCACTGCCGTACTCGCCGCCGAGCACGAACATCAGCGCGTCGTAGCGCTCGTTCTGCGCGAGCACGCCAAAGCGATAGTGCACGCCGAGCTGCCCGCCGACGCCGCAGCCGGTGAGGTTGAGTCCGAGCCCGACGTCGACGATCGCGCCCGAGCGATAGTCCATCGGCTTCGTGCCGACGACGTGCGTCCAGCCCGCCATCGCCTCGAGATACATCGGCACGATGCCATTGGTCCGCAGGCGCACCCCGCCGAGCCCCGAGAAATGGAACGGCGCGCTCTCGTCCTCGTTGCCCGTCTGCGCGAGGTACGAGATATCCGCCTGCAAGCGCGGCTCGAGCCAGCGCGCGAGGGGCACTCCGAACGTGAAGCCGAACAGCCCCGTCGCGAGCCCGACGCCCGGCTCACCGTCGAGCGAAAACGCCAAGAGCGCCCAGCGAATCCCGAAGGTGTACGCGAGGCGCGAGACCTCGGGCCGAGTGTCGATATCGAGCGCCTCGGGCACGCCCCACTCGGGGAGGAGGCGCACTCCGAACGTCACCGCGCGCAGGTCCGCCGCGGGCCCGAAGCCCTGCACATAGCTGACCTGCAGCCCGACCTGCGCGACCGCGTCGCCCGAGAAATACTCGCCGAACTGCCGCCCGAGCCCGACGCGCACGAACGCGCCGCTGCCCGAGACCGCGTCGCGTGAGTACGCATAGCCACCGTCGATCTCGAGCGACCACGCCTCGCGCGCCGTCTCGTCGGTGAAGAGGCGCAAGCGCGGCCCCGCGCCGAACAGGTGCACGCCGAGGTTCTCCGTGTCGGCGTCGTCCGCGCTGCCAGCGTCGGGCCCGTCGTACGCGCCGTCGCCTCCGGTCAGGTACGCCCAGCGAAAGCCGAGCGAGAGCGCGCGCGTCAGCCCGACGTCGAGCCCCGCCGCGAACGCGAGCCCGTTGCCCAACACCGGCTCACGCGCCTCGACCCAAGCGGGCGCGAGCTCGACCGTGAACATCCCGTGAAACGGCCCCGAGGCGAAGTGCGGGCGGCACGTATAGAGCGTGCCCGGCGCGGGGCTCGGCGAGCCCGGCGGACACAGCGGCAAGCCGCGCACATCGTCGGGAGTCGGCGGCGGCGGACTCCACGCGACGAGCACCGGCGCGCTCGACACGACGGGCGCGCTCGACACGACGGGCGAACCGCTCGGCTGCGCGGTCGACACGACGGGCGAACCGCTCGGCTGCGCTGTCGACACGACGGGCGAACCGCTCGGCTGCGCTGTCGTCCCATCGCTGCCGCCGGAGAGCGAGCGCGCGACCTGTGCGTGCGCGCTCGAGGAGGCGAGGACGAGCGCGGCGAAGGCCGCGAGCAAGGCGAGCGGCGAGCGGGCGCGGGGCATGGCGCGGTCGTGGACGCCGACGAGGCGCGGCGCATTCAGCGGCAAGGAGGTCGTCATCGAAGGCGGAGCTTACAGGACCGCCGCGCCGCCGGGAGTCAGCGCGTGCGGGCCGTACGCGGGCTGCGCGCGCTTGCTCGGCGCGCCCGACTACTGCACGAACGGGGCGATGTTCGCCGCCGACTCCTACGAGCACTCGGGTTTGTTCTATCTCGGTCGCCCGCTCGCCCCCGGGGGCGGCGCGCCGCTCTTGCAGCCGCTGCTCTACGACTCGCGCCATCTGCTGACGCACGGCGTGATCGTCGGCATGACCGGGAGCGGCAAGACGGGGCTCGGCGCGGTGCTCCTCGAGGAGGCGGCGATCGACGGCATCCCCGCGATCGCGATCGATCCGAAGGGCGATCTCGGCAACCTCCTGCTGACCTTCCCCGAGCTGCGCCCGGACCAATTCGCGCCGTGGGCGCCCCCCAACGAAGACCCCGCGACGCTCGCCGCGCGCGCCCGCGAGGGGCTCGCCGCGAGCGGCCAAGACCCGGCGCGCATCGGGCGCTTCGCGAGCGCCGTCGAGCGCACGATCTACACGCCGGGCGCATCAGCCGGCGCGCGGCTCTCGCTGCTCCGCTCGTTCGAGCCTCCGCCTGCGGGCGCCGACGCGGAGCTTGCGCGGGAGCGCGCCGTCGCGACCGTCTCTGCGCTCCTCGCGCTCGTCGGGCTCGACGCCGATCCGATGCGCAGCCCTGAGCACATCCTCGTCACGACGGTCCTGCTCGGCGCTTGGAGCGAAGGGCAGGCGCTCGATCTCTCGACGCTGCTGCGGCGGATTCAGACGCCGCCGTTCGACCGCATCGGCGCGATGGATCTCGAGAGCGTCGTGCCGGGCAAGCAGCGGCAGGCGCTCGCGCT
>CAIUAC010000425.1 GCA_903896985.1 uncultured Sandaracinus sp. | reverse complement strand
GTCGCCGCCCGCTGCCGCAAGCACGGCGCGTTCACCGCTTTTGCGGCAGCCAGCAGCGCGAAAATCGAAGGGACGCGCCGCTTTTTGCCCAGCGGGCAGAGAAAAACGCGGCGCGTTCACCGCTTTTGCGGCAGCCAGCAGCTCGAAAATCGAAGGGACGCGCCGCTTTTTGCCCGGCGGGCAGAGAAAGACGCGGCGCGTTCACCGCTCTTGCGGCAGCCCGCAGCCCCGGAAGTCGACTCCGGCGCCGCGAGTGGGCTGCTGAGCCTCCGCGGCCGTGCGGCCTACAGCCCCAGCGACTCCGCCGCTGCGGCGACGGTCATGCGCACGATCTGGCTGGCGAAGCGCGCGTCGAGGTTCGCGGGCACGTCCGGGCCGTTCGTGCAGTGATAGCGGTCGTAGCGAAACTCCGACGTGTCCGTGATCATCATGCCGGGGTAGCTCTTCTCCCAGAACGCCGCGTGATCCGAGCGCCGGAGGTCCGCCGTGGCCGCTGACGTCAGCAGCGACGCGGGCAGCGGGAGCGCGATGAACTTCAGGCCGATCCGATCCGCGGCCGCCTCGAGGCTCGCCATCGCGGGGCTCGACGCGGGGTCGCCGATCACGGCGACGAAGTCGCCCCGGTGTCGGTTGGCCGTGTCCTCGGCCGCGGCCGCGCGAAAGAGCAGGCTGAAGCCCACCGGCAGCCGCTGAGAGTCGGGCGCCGAGTCCGTGTAGCCGATCATCTCGAAGTTGAAGTACGCGTCGATCGCGTCGCCGTTCGCCCGGGCGCGCGTCGCGTAGGCGCGCGAGCCGACGAGGCCTAGCTCCTCCTGATCCCAGCACGCGACGACGAGCGTGCGCGGGTAGCTCGCGCCGACGAGCACGCGCGCCGCCTCCAGCGCGCCCGCGACGCCGCTCGCGTTGTCGTCGGCGCCCGCGCAGCCCGCGATGTGATCGTAGTGCGCGGCGACGAGCACCTGTCGGTCGGGCTCGCTCGTGCCCGCGCGCACGCCGATGACGTTGACGCCCGTGCCGTAGCTCTGCCGCTCGACCACGAAGCCGAGCCCCTCGAGGCGCGTCGCGCAGAGGTCCTGCACCGCTTGCCAGTGCGCGCTCTCGGGCGGGCGCTCGAGCGCGACCGTCTCGAGGTCCGCCTCGTAGCGCGCCTGCTCGACGCACTGACTCAGCGCGAGCGGAGTGCCGCTGCCGCACGCGGGCAAGGGCCCCGCGTCGCCGACGCCTGCGTCCACGCCCGCCTCCGCGCCGGACGAGCTACCACCGTCCGTCCCCGCGTCGGCGCCGAGATCGGCGGCGCTGCTCGTCGTGCCGCACGAGGCGAGCGCGAGAGAGAAGAGGAGGGGCCAGCGCGGAGAGAGTCGCATCGCGCGAGGGTTCGGGATGCGCCGGTGCGGGTCAAACGCAGCGCGCCGAAGCCGCGCCGAGCGAGCTCAGGGGAAGACCTCCGGGTGGAAGAGGCGCGCGAGGTTCTCGATGGCGTCGACGATGCGGGCGGTCGGGCGGCTGACCGTGTCGTCGTCGAAGACCACGACGTGACCGTCCCTGACGGCGTTGAGGTCGGACCAGCCTGGACGCGCGCCGACGCTCTCGGGGGTCACTCCGTAGGCGCCGTCGCCGAGGACGATGAAGTCGGGGTTCTGCGCGATGATCTCTGCCGCCGACAGCTGCCCGAACGGCACCGACAAGCTGCCGCCGATGTTGTGGTCGCCCGCGCGCTCGAGCAGCGTGTGGATGTACGACCCCGGCCCGGCGGTGTACGGCATCGTCGGGTCCGTCGCGTCGAGCTCGTAGTAGACGTTGTAGTGCGTCGTGATCATCGACAGCTTCGCGATGATCGCCTCGACGCGCGTCGTCAGGGAGCTGATCAGCGCGGTCGCCTGGGCGCTCCGACCCGTGAGGGCGCCGACCGTCCGCATGTTCTCGAACAGCCCCGTCAGGTCGTCGGGATTGCTCAGGTAGAAGACGGTCAGCCCGCGCGCCTCGAGCGCCTCGACCTGCGCGGCGGTGTTGATCTCAGCCGCCAAGACGAGGTTTGGCGCGAGCGCCACGATGGCGTCCGCGTCGTACGTGCCCGCCGAGCCGCCCACGCGCGGCAGCGCGCTCGCCTCCGCGGGGAAGTCGCTGAACTCATCGCAGCCGACGACCTGCGCCCCCGCGCCGACCTCGTACAGCAGCTCCGTGTTCGACGGGGCGAGCGACACGACCCGCGCCGCCGGAGCGGCCAGCGTGACCTCGCGGCCGAGCCCGTCGGTGAGGACGATGGGAGCCGGGGTCGTGTCGTCGGGGGCGCACGCGGCGAGCACGCTCGAGAGCAGGAGCAAGGCGATGGGGCGCGTCATAGGCGGGGGTGTACCATTCTTTTCTCACGGGACGAGGCGGTCGCGGGGAGAGTGACTTCGGACTCTGATCGCCCGCCCGGTCGCGCCGTCTTGTCCTGCGAAAGTCGGGGCTGCGCCCTCCCTCACCCCGCGACCCCACCGCGCTCAAAGCCACGCCCTGCGTAGCTGAATGGCGCTCGCCCAGCCGTGGCCGATGGCGTTGCCTTCGCGGTCCACGACGACGGCGCCGACGAGCCAGCGGGCGCCGCGCGCGGGGACGGCGAGGCCCGCGCGGTAGCGGCCGGCGGGGAGGGTGACGCGCAGATAGCGCGGCGTGACGTCTCTCGGCGGCGCGCCGCCCGCGCGCTCGTCGGCGTAGATCGCGAGGCGAAAGCGCGCGCCGAGGGTGCCCGGATCTTCGACGCGGATCTCGGCCATCGCGCGGTCGAGGCCGGAGTCGAAGGTGCCGCCCGCGTAGGCGCCTCGATCGCCCGCGGCGAGGCGCACGTCGAGCTGCAGCGCGCCCGGGCCGAGGCGGACGAAGGTGCGCGTCGTCGTCGGCGCGTCGGTGTCGGGCTCGTGCGCCCGGAGGACGGCGACGGTCGCCCACGGCGCGCGTCCGACGAGGTTGGGCGCGCCGGGCAAGGCGCCGAACGCCGTCAGCAGCAGCGCGCGCGCGTCGGGCGCGGAGGCGCTCTCGACGAGCAACGTCTGCGCGTCCGTCTCGGGCGCTTCGACGACGATGAAGCGGCGCAGCGGGCGCTGCGCGGCGCCGCTCTCACACGCCGCGCACGCGAGGTAGACGGCGACGGCGAGGGCGAGGCGAGGGCGCACGGCGAGAGTGTAGACGCAGCCCGCGCGGGCGCTCCCGTCGGGCTTCAGGAGGGCCTCGCGGCGAACCGTTGAAGACAGGCGGGCCTCGCGGCGAACCGTTGAAGACATAGGCACCTGGCTCGGCCCAGGTCTGACGTCTTCGTCGTCTCGGCGCGGTCACAGCCGACGCTCTCGTCAGCGTCGCGAAGACAGCGCTCGGCACCGACGCGTCGGTCAAGGCGATGATGACGTCGCTCTCGGAGATCACTGTGACGCTGGTGCGCACGATGACCGGAGGACGCGGCCGCGACCGAGCACAAATTGAAGGGCGCCAGCGCGAAGACGGCGGGCGCTGTGCGAAGGTAGGGCCAGGTCGCGGGGAGCGCCTTCGGGAGCCGCCTTCATTCTCCCTCTGCCGTCTTCGAAGGGGCCACACCCATGCTGCGGAATTCGCTCGTGCTCTGCCTGTTCGTCGCCCTGCTCTCCGCTTGCGGCGACACCGCGCCTCCGCCCGACGCCGGGGTCTGTGCGCCGGGCGGCGCGGGCTGTGCCTGCCTCGCGGGCGGGCTCTGCGGAGCTGGGCTGGTCTGCGACACGGGCCTCTGCCGCGCGGTCGCGACCTCGGGGCTCACCGTCACCAACGCCGCGGCGCGCAGCTGCGAGGTCGTGCTCGTCGAGGCGGGCACAGAGGTGCTCGGCGTGGACTTCGCGGACGGGACGCTCGGCACTCAAGTGCACGAGTCGCCGCGCACCGCGGTGACGTTCACGCGTCAGACCGATACGCCGTTTGCGGCAGGTGCCGTCACGGTGCGCCGTACGGACGGGATGGGCGCGGCGGTGACGCTGAGCCACGCGCGCTGCTTCGACCGTGAAGGCACTGCGCTCTCCGGTGATTCACTTCGATTGGGGAACTGAGTGATGGAGATCTCTATGCGCAAGCTGCTGGTGACTGCGATTCTCGTGCTCGGTGTGGCTGGCTGTGGCTCTGACCCCACGCCGATCACCGACGCAGGCCCCGTCGTCGGGGAAGACGCCGGGCCCGTGTGCACCACGGCCGCAGACTGCGCCGGCGCGCTCGTGTGCGTCGACGGCCTCTGTCAGCGCGAGGGCTGCGCGCTCGGTACGGAGGGCTGCGCCTGCGCGCGCGGAGACCGTTGCGCGCGTGGCGCCGACGGCGACCCCCTCGCGTGCATGGCGGGCGTTTGTTCCTCGCTCACCTGCCCGACCGGCACGACGGGCTGCGCGTGCCTCGACGGGGCGACCTGCGCGTCGTCGTCGGACGCCTGCACGGCCGGCTACTGCGTCAACACCGAGTGCCTCCCGGGCACCGCGAACTGCACCTGCATCGGGGGCGGTTGCGACGCGAACCTGCACTGCCTCGATAGCTCGATCTGCGTGGACAGCGCCGGCTACGAGGGCGGCGCTTGCCTCCCGACGGGGCGCTGCCTCGCGGGGGCGCGCTGCAACGCGGCGCTCGACGTCTGCGTGTACTGCGAGCCGGGGACGGAGGGTTGCTCGTGCTCTGACGCGGGCACCTGCGGTGACGGACTCGCGTGCAACACCGGACTCTGCATCTCGGCGAGCGCGCTGCCGCCGGCTGAGCCCGAGTGCTTCACTCCCTGCAATGCCCCGCTCGTGACGGGCGGCGTCCGGCGCACCTGTGACGCTGAGGGCTTGATGGCGGGCTGCATCGGCGACGACACGTGTGTCCGTGGAAGCTGCGTGTCGCCGGGCGGCTCGCCCCCCACGTGCGCGGGCGACCTCGATTGTCCGTCGCACCAGGCGTGCTTCCTCGGTGGCTGCTACTCGAACTGCAACGACAGCCTCGACTGCGGGACTGGACTCGGCTGCAGCCGGCACGTCTGCCGAGTGCCGTGTCAGTCGCTCGCGGGCGCCGATCCCTGTGAGCGCGGCACGTTCTGCGACACTCACGACGGGGAGAACGGGTACTGCATGCCCATGGTGGCGGCGCCCCCGGGCGGGGCCGCGACGGCGGTCGGCGCGCAGGGCTTCTCGCTCGACGCGGCGTCGCTCGCGTTCTCGAATGTGCACCCGAGTCGCGTCTTGACCGTGCAAATTCAGGATACGGACCGGCTCTCGCACGAGTTCACGGTTCGGCGCCTCTCTCACGTCGTGACGCGCCGAGACGGCACGACCGAGACGGTCGTCGCGGCGCGCAACCCGACCACGGGCGAGCTGCTGCCGTGCGACGCGGTCCGCGGGGAGTGTCCGCTCGCCTGGCTAGACATCGCCCCGTCGGGAATGGCGGCTTCGCGCGCGCCTGAGGTCGCGTTCTCGGGCCTCGGGGAGTGCGCGGCGGGCGGGACTTGCCCCGCGCTGACGGTGTCGAACGCCGGGGGAGTGGACGCGTCGCGCTGGCAGGGAGTCCTCGAGATCTCCGGCAACGGCGGCAAGACGACCGTGACGGTGACGTACGTCGAGCGTCCGGATGGCGAGTGGGTCGGGGCGATGCACTACTTCGCGGGCTTCCCCACGGGGGGCCTCTCCGCGTGGGCGGCGCGCGCGGATCGCTCGGACGTCAGCGGCGTGCAGAATGGCCTCGTCGCCGCCTGGGGAGCCTTCCGGCAGGGGAGCCTCTCGGGCGGATGGAGCGAGATGAAGGCCGTCCTCACCTCGACCGAGACTGGCTCTTGGCAATACGGCGCGGTGAAGGCGGCGTGCAGGAATCCGCTCGGGGCCTGTTATCCGTACACCAACACCAGCGGCGTACGCTCGTACGTCTCCTCGCTCGTGGCGACGCCGATCCCGACCGCGACGACGGAGCTTCCGTTCGCGCTCGCGCTTCGACAGGCGGGCGCGACGGCCACGGCGATGACGGGTCGAATCGACTCGAACGGGAGCCTTCACTATCCGGGCAATCCGGCGGTGACCCTCGCGCTCGCCGCGGACCCGTCCAGCGCGACCGCGTGTGCGTCGGCGATCCACGGTGACTGCGTCGTGCCGCTCGCCAGCATGGTGACCGAGAGCGTCGTCGGCGGGCGCTATCTGTCGACTGACGGTAGCTGCGCTCCGGGCTTCAACGCGATGACGACTC
>CAIUAC010000424.1 GCA_903896985.1 uncultured Sandaracinus sp. | reverse complement strand
GGCTCGGGCTGATCGTCGGCGTCGTGTGGAAGTCCCGCCCCGACGCCGCGCGCGTGATGCTGATCGGCGTGCTGCTCGGGCTCGTGCAGACGTGCGGCGGCTCGCTGGTCTCGCCGCTGCTCAACCTCTACATCGCCCCGGCGGGCGGCGGGGCCGCACTCCTCCGGGCCAACACGCTCGTTCAAATCGCGATGTCCGTCACCGGGCTCGCGCCGCAAGCGCTGCTGATCGCCGGCATCGCCCTCCTCGCCCGCCCGGCGCGCCGCGACGTGCGCGACCCGGACGTCTGAGGCGCCACACGTCGTCGACGCGCGAGGACCTCGGTGAGCCGAGCCTCAACGCGCGACGTCCCCCTGCGCGGTCCGGCCCGCGAACGCGAGCGCCACCGCGCTGCCGCCCTCGCCCTTGAAGCCGTCCTCCCACAGCAGCTGTCCCGTGCGCGAGAAGCACTTCACCGTGCCGTCGCCGCTCCCGATCAGGATGCGGTCACCGGCCGCGAGGAGCGTGCACATACTCCCGATCATCGCCAGCTTGATCTGCCCGATCAGCCGGCCGCTCTGAACCTCGAGGCACGCGAAGCCGCCCGACCCGAGCGCGTAGACCACGTCGTCGGCGACCTCGACCCGCACGACGTGCCCGCTGCCGAAGGCTCCCTGGAAGTCGAACCGCCAGAGGCGCGCGCCGGTCGTCGCGTCGAGCCCGAAGACGTGGTTGTTGAACGCGACGATGACGGGTCCCGGCGCGACGCCGCTCTGTGGATTGCTCATAGCGCGAGGCTACGCGCAGGACGCGCGACGGGGCAACGGGGGTCGAGCGGGCGGGACGCGCCCTCAGTACTCGAACCCACTGCCGCCGATGAATTCGCGCAGCATCGACGTCTGCGGGACGTGATCTGGATAGATGCTGACGAAGGCGTCGAGGAGCTCGAGCAGGCGAGACGCGGTGACGTAGGCGGGGCTCCCGCGCGAGACCTCGAGCAGGTAGCGCTCGGCGTAGACCTTGAGCACGCTCGGCTCGTAGACGAGCGAGGTGTCGAACACGGCGTCTGCGTGGTGCTGATACGGGAAGATGTGCTTGCGCTCGCCGGAGCGGACGGAAGGCCAGCGCAGGATGCTCTGCGCCGCGGTCGCGCCGCGCGTGTGTCGGTCGCGCACGATGCGGCGCAAGAGGCGCAGATCGCTCGCGTGCAGGCGCCCCGCGCGGTCGAGCGGCAGCGTGCGCAGCGGACACACGAAGATGCGAAACGCGCTCGAGGTCGGCAGCCCGCCGAGCAGCCGCGGATTGAGGCCGTGAATCCCCTCGAGGAGCAGCACATCGCCGTCGCCGAGCGCGATCTCCGCGCCGCCTCCAGGGATGCTCAGGCCCTTCAGGAAGTCGTAGCGCGGGCCGTGCACGCGCTCGCCCGCGAGCAGGCGCGCGAGGTCGCTCTGCAAGAGGTCGACGTCGATCGCCTCGAGCACCTCGTAGTCGTACTCACCGCGCGCGTCGCGCGGGTTCTTGTCGCGGTCGACGTAGTAGTCGTCGAGCGAGATGCCGTGCGGGCGCAGCCCATTGACCTGCAGCTGCACCGTCAGGCGCTTGAGGAACGTCGTCTTGCCCGACGACGACGGGCCCGCGACGCAGACGATCCGCACGGGGTTCTCGCGCGTCGCGATGGCGTCTGCGATCTGCGCGATACGCTTCTCGTGAAAGCCCTCGACGACGCGCACGAGGCGCGGCACCGAGCCGACGATGCACGCCTCGTTGAAGGTGCCGACGCTGGTGATGCCGAGCGCCTCGAGGAAGCGGTCTTGGTCGCGCAGCATCCGACGCACATGCCGTGCCGCCGCGCGCGTCTCTTGCGCCTCGTGCAGCGCCTGCGCCGCGCTGCTCTCGGGGGCGCTGCCGCCGCTGCCGTACGGCGCGGGCGGCACGATCAGGAGCGCGTCACCGTCCGCCTCGATGCGCGCGCCGCGCAGCAGCGAGGTGCGCGAGAGCAGCGCGCTCGTGCGGAGCGTGTACGCGCGGCCGTACGAGACGAGCACGACCGTCGCGTGCCTCCACGACGCGAGCAGCGCGGCGGCGTCGCGCAGGCCCTCTTCTGCGAAGTGCGCGCGCGCCTCCTCGGCCGTCCACACCTCCTCGCGGAGCGGCGCGTCCTCGGCGACGAGCGCGTCGAGCGCGGCGCCGAGCGCCGTCGCGAGCTCTTTGGTGTCGTGCCCCGCGCGCGGGTCTAGCTCGAGCACGCGGCCGTGCCCGATGCTCGGCCCGACGCGCAGCGCGAGCCCCGGATCGAAGCGACGCGCCGCCTCGAGCGCGATGAGCGCGAGGCTCTCGCCGACGACGCGCTCGCCCTCCCAGTGCGTCGCCAAGAGCGCCTCGAGCACGCCGCCCGCCGAGAGCGGCGTGTCGAGCGCGATCGCCTTCCGGTCGAGGAGCGCCGCGACCACCTGCACGCCGTCGATCTCGGCCGGCAAGAGCGTGCCCGCGCGCGTGCCCGTCGGCACCGACTGCGTCACGCCCCCGACCTCGATCGAGATGCGCGAGCGGCGCGGCAGAGAGCGCTCCCGCAGCAGATGCAGGACGCTCTCGGTCATGTCGGAGAGCCGCCCCGAGAGCGCGCCGAAGATCGCCTCCGTCAGGCGCTGCCCGAGCTCCGCGTCGCGCTTCGACAGCGCGAGGAACGCGCCGTGCGTCAGCCGCGCGACCGCGAGCGGCACCGTCGCCTCGATGGTCGCCGCGCGCGGACGCCCGAGGATCAGCCCGAGCTCGCCGACGAGCTCTCCCGCCCGCGCCGTGCCGAGCTCCGTGTCGCCCTTGTGAATCCGCGCCTCGCCCTCGACGACGACGAACAGATCACGCCCGAGCTCGCCCTCGCGCACGAGCGCCTCACCCGCCTGAAAGTGCAGCACGTCCATGAAGGCGACGATGCGCGCCCACTCGGCGTCGGACACGAGCCCACGGCAGCGATACGGGACGGGGAGCGCGAGTGTGTCAGGCATGGGGTTGCTCCGAAGGTGCACACGGGACGGGGCGCAGACCAGCGCTCCGTGTCGAGGCGCCCGCCGCCCGACTCACGGACACCCGCCGCCGTCGGTCCCCGGCACGACCAGGAGCACGCTCACGGTGCCGAGCCGGCTGCGCCCGTCGGCGACGAAGACGACGCGCGCCGGATAGCGCCGCGTCGCGCTCGAGGGCGGCAGCGCGCTCGCGTCCACGGTCACCTCGAAGCTCACGCGCGTGCCCGGGACGACGCCGAGGAAGCCCGTCGCCGTCGTCCCGCGCGCGCCGTCCGCGGGGTCTGCGCGCAGCGGTCGCACCCCGCGCAAGAGCGGCGTCGCGTCGACCCCATCGCCGGGCACGTCCTCGACGCGCGCCTCG
>CAIUAC010000423.1 GCA_903896985.1 uncultured Sandaracinus sp. | reverse complement strand
TGCCGAGATCGAGGTGCACGATCGGCCCGCCCGCGTCGGGCGAGCCGTCGCCGCCCGTGCGCAGCAGGCGCCCGGTGCACGCGCCGAGCAGGACGATCAGCGACATGAAAGCGAAGCGAGTGCGGCGACTCATGCGTTCAGTCTGCACCGCAGAGCGCGGCCGACACAAGGGCGCCCCCTAGCGGCCCTTCGGCACCGGCGGAGTCGCGGTGCGCGGCTCGTCGGGCCACGAGTGGCGCGGATACTTGCGCATCAACTCCTTGCGAATCGCGGGGTAGTGCCGCACCCAGAAGCCCGCGAGGTCGGTCGTCACCTGCACCGCGCGCTGATTCGGCGCGAGCAAGTGCAGCACGACGGGCACGCGCCCATCGAGCACGCGCGGGCCCTCGCCGAGGCCGAAGAAGTCCTGCAGGCGCGACTCGATGAAGGGCGGCTTGCCGGGCTCGTATTGCACGCTGACGCCGCGCCCGCCGGGCAGGGTCAGGCGCTTCGGCGCGAGCTTCTCGAGGCGCGCGCGGTCGGCGGGCGGAAGCTGCGCCTGGATCGCGTCGAGCACGTTCGCGTCGCGCAATTCGGCGAAGCTCGTGCGCCCTTCGCACGCCTCTCGGAGCGCGCCGAGGAGCGCCGCGTCGTCGAGCGTCGCGAAGCCCGGCACGTGCTCGGCGACGAAGGCGACGCGCGCGCGCAGCGCGGCGAGCGCGTCGACGTCGACGAAGCGCGCGAGCCCCGCCGCGAGCGCGGCCTCGGCCAAGCACTGCGCGACCTCGGGCGTGCGCACGTTGCCTTTGCGCGACTCGTCGAGCGCGATGGCGCCATACGCGAGCCCCGTCAGCGACTCGACGCGCTCGGTCTTCGGGTCGAAGCGCGCCTCGCGCACATCGCGCACGCGCTCCGAGAACAGCTCGAGCACCCAGTCAGCCTCGATTCGGCTCGCGACGCGCACGCGCGTTCGCCCGCGGAAGTCATCGGCGTCGGCGGCGACGAGGAACTGCGCGTCCCGTACTCCGCACGTCTCCGCGAGCGTCGCGGCGCCGCCGTCTGCAAACACGATCTCCGCCGAGTTCGGACTGACCCGCTTGGCGACGCGATCGGGAAACGCCGCGAGCGTCGCGAGGAGCAGCGCGTCCTCCTCGTCGTCGAGCGAGCGGTCCGGCTGACGCGAGACGCCGAGCGCGCGCGCGAGCTGATCTCGACCGCGCAGCGCAGCCTGGGTCGCGATCGGATCGAGCTCGTGCGCGCGGAGGCGTGACGCGGACGCGCCGAGCGCCTCGACCGCCTCGATGTCGGCGAGGCGCGCGAGCAGATCGGAGTCGACGGTGTCGATGTCGGGCGCGGCGCCGCGCGGACCGCCGCCGAAGCTCGTGCGCTGCGAGCTACGCACATCGCGCTCACCGAGCAGCGACGCCGCGAGGCAGCCACGCGCGCCGGCGCCGCGGTCCGCCGCTTCGAGCGCGAGGCGCGCCGCGCGGGGGTGCACAGGGAGGCGCTGCATCTTCCTGCCGAGCGGCGTCAGCGCGCCGCGCTCGTCGACCGCGCCGAGGCGAGCGAGGAGCGTGTCGGCCGCGAGCAGCGAAGCGGGGAGCGGCGCCTCGAGCCAAGGGAATGTGGCCAAATCACGCTCGCCGAGCGCGTGCAGCGCGAGCGCCGTCTCGGTGAGATCGAGGCGGCGAATCTCGGGCGCGTCGTGCAGCGGCCGCGCGTCGTGGTCCGGCTTCGTGTAGAGGCGCACGCAGACACCCGGGCGCACTCGACCCGCGCGACCCGCGCGCTGGGTCGCGGACGCCTGCGAGATCTTCTTCGTCTCGAGGCGCGGCATCCCGCTCCACGGCGAGTGCGAGGCGACGCGCGCGAGCCCCGAGTCGACGACGGCGACGACGCCCTCGATGGTCACGCTGCTCTCCGCGACGTTGGTCGAGAGGATGATCTTCGGGCGTTTCCCTGCGCTCGAGGCACCAGGCCGCACCGCGCGGTCCTGCTCCTCGGGCGAGAGGTCCCCGTGCAGCGGCACGACGTCGACGTTCTGCGCGCGCGCGAACTCCGCGAGGGCCTCCCCGGCGCGGCGGATCTCCGCGGCGCCCGGCAGGAACACGAGCACATCGCCGACGAGCGCGGGCTCGCTCTGCGCGCGCAAGACGACGCGGCGCACGGCGGCGGACACCTGCACCTCGAGGTGCCGCTCATCCGCTCGCTCGAGATGCTCGAGCGCGACGGGGAACACGCGCCCCTCGACGCGCAGCAGCGTCGCATCGAGAAACGCCGCGACGCGCTCGGCGTCGAGCGTCGCGCTCATCGCGATGAGGCGCAGCTCAGGGCGCGCGCCCGAGAGCTGCAATCGACGCAAGAGCGCGAGCGCGACATCGGAGTGCAAGTGCCGCTCGTGCAGCTCATCGAGCACGACGACGCTCACGTCGCGCAGCTGCGGATCGCCGACGAGCCGCCTCGTCAAGATGCCCTCGGTGACGAAGCGCAGGCGCGTGCGCGCGCTCGACACCTCCTCGAAGCGCACCGTCCAGCCGACGCGCTCACCGGGCTTCTCGCCAAGCTCCTCCGCGACGCGCCGCGCCGCCATGCGCGTCGCGAGCCGCCGCGGCTCGAGCACGACGATCTCGCCGCGCCCCGCGACGCCCGCGTCGAGCAGCGCGCGAGGCACGCGCGTCGTCTTGCCGGCGCCAGGCTCCGCGACGAGCACGACGTTCCCCGCGCGCACGGCGGCGACGATCTCGGGGAGGCGCGAGTCGATCGGGAGCGGGAGCATGGCGGGCTGGGTGCTCAAGGCGCTGCCATGCCATCACTTCAGCGCCCGCGCACTCCTATCCTGCGGCGCGCTTCAGCGCCTCGTACTCTGCGAACGTGTCAGCGACGATGAACGTCACGCGCGCCCGCTCGAGCGGGCTCAGCCGCTGCTCGAGCGACGCCCAGAGGTGGTCCTGCCGCTCCGTGGGCGACAGCATCGCGAACGCGTCGGAGAGGACCATACCCCCGACCTTGCCGAGGTCGTCCACCTCCAGCTCGAGCTGCGCCCCCTCGCCCCCTGCCTCGACGAGCGCCTCGCGAACCTTGTCTATCAGGGATTGCGCCATCGTCCGTCTCCTATCGTCACGATCTGAATTGCCGCCTCGACGACCTGACCACACGCGACCTTGAGCACGTCCGCGTTCCCGGTCACGCGCCTGGAGAAGCCGCTGTCCCGCAGATGTTGGCGCAGGCGCTGCTCGGGCGCATAGCGGAAGTTGTTGAGCCAGAGCAGGTGGACCGTGCTCACAGGGCCGCGGAGCCTCGCGCGGGCGCGCTCACCGAGGCGGTCAGCGTCACACGCGATGAAGTGCGCGACGACGTCGTGGTGCGCGGCGTGCGCTCGGTCAGGATGCCGAAACGCGCGGAGCATGCACTCGACGGCGACCCCAGCCGCGTACATGGCGAACGGGTACCGCTCGAGCCGCTGGAGCTGCGTCGCATCGCCGAGTCGCTCGAGCGCGGCGTGGCGATAGTCGGTGGGCGACGAGGACACGAGCGGCGTGTATCAGGTCGGTTCAGGCAACGACCAGGGCCCAGGGACGGCGCGAGTGCGGTGGCAGCTAGAAGGTGTAGCCGAAGTGTAGGCCGACGTTGAGAAACCCCACTAGGTTTGCAAACAAGTTGTTGAAGAACACACCGAGTACCCCCGGCTGGAACCCAACGACAGGGGTCATCCGGCGCCGAAATCGAAACCGCCATGGTCAGGAAGGTATCGGTATCCAATCACTCCCGTGGCAGCAATTCCGCCCATCTCCGTGGCGTAGTAGTCATACCCCGCTTCGGGAGCGCGGTTTGCATAGCTTGCCGTTACACCGATACCCAGTTGTAGCTTGTGAGCGCTCTCGCCCAAGTAGAAGCTCCCGACGATGGCAGCCGTCGTGATCGACCAGTATGTATCTGCTGTACCCCGGGGCAGAAAACTGATTCCGCCGCGCAGTCCCCAATTTCCAGAAGACCTCTCGTAGTTGATCGAGTAGACGCTGGCACCGTTTCCAGCAATCTCGAGGAAGACGCTGTTGAGGGCCGTGGGAGCTGCGGACGGGGCTGCGTGCTGGGGCCGTCAGCTTGGCCGCAGCACGACGCTCAAGGCGTCGCCGCGCCGACTCGCACGCTGCGCGCGGGCACGGCGACGCCGTCCATCGTCGTAGCCGTGTCGCTCCAATTCGTGCGCACGACGCGCCCATCGGGCAGGCGCCAGCGCGTCGGCGGCACCTGCTTCGTGCCCATCAGTCGACGGCCGAGCAGATGTTCCCCAAACGCGCTCGCCAGCGTCGAGGGCGGCATGGTCGGGTAGAGATCCAGCGGCACGGCGGGATGCCCCGAGACGCCGAGACTCACGCGCTCCGCGTCGACTCCCCACGGCACGCGCGCCAAATCGAGTGTGCGCAGATCATCCGACAAGAACAGCCCGCCGCCCGCGAGCGCGGGAATCCAGCCGCCGGTGTTGACCTCAGTCTCGGGCAGCACGCGCAGGATCGGCGGGTCCGCGTCGCAGAGCACGCGCTCACACAGCGGCCAGCGCGCGCCGAGGTTGCGCGCCT
>CAIUAC010000422.1 GCA_903896985.1 uncultured Sandaracinus sp. | reverse complement strand
TCCCCGCGCTCGACGCCCTCCTCGCCGAGCTGGTGCGCGAGGCCTTCGACCCGAAGACCGCGACCGAGCTCGCGCGGAGGCGGGGCGCGCTCCTCGCCAACAAGCTGGGCCGCCCGGCGGACGCGGCCGAGGTCTATCGGCAGCTGCTGACGCTCGCGCCGGGCGACCGCACGGCAGCGCGCGAGCTGCGCCTCTGTCTCGGCAAGGCCGGTCGGCACCAGGACGTGCTCGTCGCCATCGACCGCGAGCTCGAGACGACGAAGGATCCCGTCGAGCGGGGCGCGCTGCTGAAGGACTCTGCCCGCGTCTGGGAAGGCGCGCTCAAGAACGCCTACGAGGCGCTCGACGTCTGGAAGAAGGTGCGCGCGCAGCTCCCGGGCGACGACGAAGCGCTCGCCGCGATCGCGCGCCTCGAGAAGAACACCCGCCGCGGCAGCCGGGACGACGACGACGAGCTCGAGTCCCCGCCGCCCGGGCGCTCCACCGAGCCTGCGCCGCCGAGCGAGCCCTCCGACGCGAGCACGCTCGACGAGGACGACGAGACCGGCGAGCGAGTCGTGCCCGCCGACGACCGCGGCGCGCCGCTCGAGCTCACCGGCGAGGTCAGCCTCGGCGACGCCGTCGACCTCGAAGGCGACGAGGTCACGAGCGGTGGCGACGACCTGCCCGGCGCTCCCTGGGAGGCGTCGGAGGAGATGACCGACCCGGCGATGCGCCTCTCCGCCGCGCCCATTCCGCGGGCTGAGCCCGAGCCCGAGCTCGTCGATCCGAGCGGGCTCGTCGCGCTCCCCGAGCTCTCGACCGTCGCGAGCGAGGCCGACGTCGAGGCGGCAGAGGACGAGGCGGTCGGCGACGACGCGGTCGAGGACGAGGCGGTCGGCGACGAGGCGGTAGACGACGACGCGGTCGAGGTCGGTGACGACGAGCTCGATGACGGCGAGTTCGACGAGGCGGACCTCGACGAGGAGCTCGACGAGCTCGACCCGCTCACCGAAGAAGTCGCTTCCCTCGCGCGCCCGACATCGATCCCGCCGCCCCGTCCAGCGACGTCGTTCCCGCCGCCGCCCCCCCCGCCGCGCCCCACGAATCAGTCGTCTCGGCCGCCTCCCCCGCCGCCTCCCCCGCCGCCTCCCCCGGCGCCTCCCCCGGCGCGCAGTCAAGACCAGTCGTCAAGACCGCCACCGCCACCGCCGCCCCCCCCGCGACGGCGCTGACCGCCTCGGGCACGCAGGACACCCTTCATCGTGCTGGTTGAGAACCTCATCGTCGCGCTGTGCGCCGGCACCACGGCGCTCGACGCGCTGATCTATGCGTCCGTCCGCGCAAGTCGGCCCGCGCTGCTCAACCCGCGCACGCCGTGGATGGTGTTGGCGTCGGTGGGCGCGCTCCTCCTCGAGGCGCTCGGGCGGCTCGGCGTCGTGCCGCTGCCGCCCCACGTGATGCCGGTCGTCCTCGCGCTGCTCACGCTCCGACACCTCATCGCCTTCGCCCGCGGGTTTCTCCGCGCGACGCGCCCGGAGACGGACCTCGAGGAGCAGGTTCGCGAGAAGGCCCTCCAGCTTCGCCGTGCGCAGACCGACCTCGTGCGCGCCGAGAAGCTCGCGTCCGTCGGGCTGATCGCGGCGGGCGTCGCCCACGAGATCAACAACCCCACGGCGTACGCGCTCGCCAACCTGCGCCTGCTCGAGGACGCGCTCGAGACGCTGCGCGCGCACCGCGCTGCGGCGCCGCGTCGGGCTGCCGGCAGTGCCGGGGCGCCGCCAACTCCAGCCGAAGCGCAGGACGCCGAGCGGCTCGCCGACGAGGCCCTCCGAGACGCGCTCGAGGGGATCTTCCGCATCCGCGACATCGTCGCGGGCCTGAAGAGCCTCTCGCAGCAAGACGCGCGAGTCCCGGAGGCCGTGCGCCTCTCGAAGGTGATCGAGACGAGCGTCGGGCTCGCGCGCCCGGCGGTGCGCCTCGCCGCGACGGTGACGCTCGCGCTCGATCGGAGCTGCTTCGTGCTCGGGCACACCGGTCAGCTGTCGCAGGTGATCATCAACCTCGTCGTGAACGCGGCCGAGGCGATGCCCGAGGAGCCAACCCGCCCCGGGACCATCGAGGTGCGGACCCTAGCGGTCGAGGGCGAGATCGCGCTCGAGGTACGGGACAACGGGCGCGGCATCCCCGCCGCGGAGCTCGGCGAGGTGTTCCGGCCGCTCTACACGACCAAGGCCACAGGCACCGGGCTCGGCCTCGCGATCTCCCGACGCATCGTCGAGGAGCACGGCGGGCGCATCGAGGTCGAGTCGATCGTCGGCGAGGGCACGACCTTCCGCGTCGTGCTCCCGCAGCACGCCGCGCCCGAGGCCGCCGAGCCCACGACCGACACCCGGCCCGCGGCGCCGCCGCTGACCGACTCGCCGCCCGTGCCCGTCGCGGCGCTCCCCCCCGCAGCCGAGGCGGCACCCACGGCGAGCGCGCCGCGCAAGCTCGTGCTGCTGATCGACGACGAGGCGTTCCTGCTGAAGATCCTCGCGCGCTTCATCGGGCGCCACCACCGCGTGACGACCGCCTCCTCGGCGGACGACGCGCTGCGCCTCGTGCGGGACGGCGCGAGCCCCGACCTCGTCCTCTGCGATCTCGTGATGCCGGGCAAGAGCGGCGCCGACTTCTACCTCGCGCTGCAGCGCGAGCGCCCGGACCTCGCGGAGCGAGTGACCTTCATGTCGGGCGGCGGCACGGACGAGAAGCTGCACGACTTCGCGAGCAAGGTCGGGCGCCCGAGGCTGCAAAAGCCGCTCGAGCCAGACGCGCTGCTCGTCTATCTCGACGCGCAGCTCGCTCCGCCGTCGAGCGACTGACGCGCCCCTGCGCGACGCCGCGCGGCGCCGCGCTCAGCCCGCCCCGAGCAGATGCCGCCGCGCGACCTCCGCCCACGGTCCCGCAGGATCGAGGCGCAGATAGGCTTCCCAGTGCGCGCGCGCCTCCGTCGGGCGCCCGAGCTCCTCGAGCGCCATCGCGAGGTTGAAGTGCGCGTCCGCGAACGTCGGATCGATCGCGATCGCCCGGCGAAAGCACGCCGCCGCGCCCTCCCCGTCCCCGCGCTCGAACGCGAGAAAGCCGAGGTTGTAGTAGGCCTCCGGCTGCGCCGAATCGAGCTCGAGCGCGCGCGCGTAGAGGTGCTCGGCTTCCTCTGGGAAGCCGCGCCGAAAGCGCAGATTGCCGAGGTTCGTCAGCGCGTTCGCGAGCGCGGGATCGAGCTCGATGGCGAGGCGATACGCAGCCTCGGCGCGGTCGAACGTGACCTCCTCCTCGTCGAGCCGACAGCCCTCGAGGTAGTGCGCGTACGCCGTGCGCCGCTGCCCCGGCGGCGGCTCACCGGCGCGCAGCACCCGCACGACGTCGTCGCGGAGCGCGCGCACGTCGAAGTCGAGCACCAGCTGCCCGGTGAGCGGCTCGAAGCTCCCGTCGTCCCCGCGCACGACGACGCTGTGGCCGTCTGCGACGACGCGCAGCTCCGCGAGCGGGCGCGTCACGCGCGGCAGCGACGAGCGGAGCGCCTCGACCGACGCGCGCACCTTCGGCAGCGGCACTCCCTGATCGAGCAGCCCCTTCGCGGTGCGCAGGCCGATCAGATCCTGAAACGTGTAGAGCCGCCGCTTGCCGTCGCGCGCGGACGGGCCGAGAAAACCCGAGCGCTCCCACGAGCGCAGGCGCGTCTCGGGCACGCCGACGACGCGCGCCGCCTCGGCGGTGCGATAGAGATCGGCCGCCGGGTCGCCCGTGGGCTCGCGCAGCACCGGCTCGTCGTCGAGCTCCGGCGCGGGCAGCGTCCCAGGCGCCTGCACGCCGAGC
>CAIUAC010000421.1 GCA_903896985.1 uncultured Sandaracinus sp. | reverse complement strand
GCACCAGCGTCCGGCGCTGCCGCCGCTCCGCGGGAGGCGCGAGGCAGACCTCGCGATCATCGGCGCGGGCTTCACGGGCCTCTGGACGGCGCACTTTCTGAAGGAGCTCGAGCCGAGCCTCGAGATCGTCGTCATCGAGCAGGCGACCGCCGCGTACGGCGCGAGCGGGCGCAACGCGGGCATGGTCCTCGACACGATCGATCACTCGCACGACCTCGCCGCCGCGCACTTCGGTGAGGCAGAGGCCCAGCGGCTCGCGACCCTCGGGCGCGAGAACGTCGACGAGCTGCTCGCGACCCTCGCGGCGCGCGGGATCGACTGCGACGTCGAGCGAAATGGCACGCTGATCGTCGCGCTCACCGAGGCGCATCTCGAAGATTTTCGCACCGACGTCGAGCGCGCGCGCTCGCTCGGGATCGACGACCTTCAGGTGCTCGAGGCAGGCGAGGTGCGGCGGCGCCTCCGCAGCGAGCGCTACCTCGGCGGGCTCTTCAACCCGCACGGCGCGGTGCTCGATCCCGCCGCGCTCGTGGAGGGCCTCGCGCGCGATGTGCGGGCGCGCGGCGTGTCGATCTACGAGCAGACGCGCGTGACGAGCCTCGAGCGGGACGGGGAGCGCGTCCGCCTGCGCACGCTCGCCGGCGAGCCGGGTGAGGTCGTCGCGAAGACCGCGATCCTCGCGACGAACGCGTACAGCCACCTCCTCCTGCCCTCGCTGAGCCGCTACTTCGTCCCGCTCTACGACTACATCCTCGTGAGCGAGCCGCTCGACCGAGCGCAGCGCGCCGCGCTCGGCTGGCGCGGGCGCGAGGGCGTCAACGACGTGCGCACGTTCTTCAACTACTACCGGCTGACGAAGGACGACCGCGTGCTCTGGGGCTCGAGCGACGCGTCCTATTACGGCGACAACCGCGTGGACGCGTCCTGCGATCACTCCGAGCGCCACTACGCGGCGCTGCGCGCGAGCTTCGCGGCGCATTTTCCTGCCCTCGCGGGCCTCGCGTTTCCGTACGCCTGGGGCGGTCCCATCGACGCGACGACGCGCTTCACGCCGTTCTTCGGGACCGCGCACGGCGGCCGCGTCCTCTACGGGCTCGGCTTCACGGGGCACGGGATCGCGACGACGCACCTCGCGGGCAAGCTCCTCGCGCACCTGGGCCTCGCGAAGCCGAGCGCGCTGCTCGACCTCGCGCTCGTGCGCAAGAAGCCGTTCCCGTATCCGCCGGAGCCGTTTCGCTCGTGGGGAGTCGCCGCAGTCACGCGCGATCTGCGGCGCCTCGACGAGGGCGGTACGCCGAGCCTCCTGCTGCGCGCGCTCGATCTGCTCGGGATCGGCCTCTCGAGCTAGGCAATCCCGTCGAACGCGGAGCGCGGCAGTCGGAATTGGATGAGCGATGGCGGGTGCCGTCGCCGTCGTGGGTGCGCGCTGGAAGGCCTCACTTGGGTCGGGGCGTGTAGCATTGGCCGATGACCGAAGCGCACGTTCGACCCGGTAAGCTCCTCATCGGTGGCCAAGAGCTCGACGCCAAGAGCGGCGAGACGCTCGACACCGTCAACCCCGCGACTGGCGCGCGCCTCACCACGCTCGCGCGCGGGAGCGCCGTAGACGTCGACGACGCGGTGCGCTCAGCGCGGGTCGGCTTCGAGGCGTGGACGAAGCTCGGGCACGCCGAGCGCGCGCGCATCCTCTGGAAGGTCGGCGAGCTGATGATGGCGAAGCTCGAGGAGCTCGCGGTGCTCGAGACGCTCGACACGGGCAAGCCCATCGCCGCGTCGCGCCTCGTCGACGTCCCTCGGAGCGCCGACACGTTCTTCTACTTCTCGGGCTGGGCGACGAAGCTCCACGGCGAGACGATCCCCGTGCGAGGTCCGTTCCTCAACTACACGGTCCGAGAGCCGCTCGGCGTGATCGGCGCGATCATCCCCTGGAATTTCCCGCTCCTGCTCGGCACTCGAAAGGTCGCCGCGGCGCTCGCCGCGGGCAACTCCGTCGTGCTCAAGCCACCCGAGCAGGCGAGCCTCGCCTGCCTCGAGCTCGGCAAGCTCCTCCTCGAGGCGGGCGCGCCTCCGGGCGTGCTCAACGTCGTGACGGGCCTCGGCGAGGAGGCGGGCGCCGCCCTCGTCGAGCACCCGGGCGTCGACAAGATCTCGTTCACCGGCGGGACGGCGACGGGCAAGCGCATCATGCGCGCCGCCGCGAGCACGCTGAAGCGGGTCTCGCTCGAGCTCGGCGGCAAGAGCGCGAACATCATCTTCGCGGACGCGAACCTCGACGTCGCCATCCCCGCGGCGGTCCGCGCGGTGTTCTACAACCAGGGGGAGCTCTGCACGGCGGGCACTCGCCTCCTCGTCGAGCGGAGCATCCACGAGCGCGTGCTCGAGGGCGTCGTCGCCGGCGCGAAGGCGCTCAAGGTCGGCGACCCGCTCGACCCGTCGACGCAGATGGGACCGCTGATCACCGCGGAGCACAGGGCCATGGTCGAGCGGTACATCGCGAGCGGTGAGCAAGAGGGCGCGACGCGTGTCTCCGGCGCGAAGCGAGCCGAACCGGGCTTCTTCGTCGAGCCGACGGTCTTCGCCGCCGTCTCGGAGCAGATGACCATCGCGCGCGAGGAGATCTTCGGCCCCGTGCTCAGCGTGATCCCGTTCGACGGCGTGGACGAGGCCGCGCGGATCGCCGACGCCACGGAGTTCGGGCTCGCGGCGGGCGTCTGGACGAGAGACGTCGGGCGCGCGCACTCGCTCGCGTCGCGCCTCCGCGCGGGCACCGTCTGGATCAACACGTACAACCTCTTCGATGCAGCGAGCCCCTACGGCGGCTACAAGCAGTCCGGCTTCGGCCGCGAGAACGGCGCCGAGGTGCTGCAGGAGCTCACGCAGTCGAAGAGCGTCTGGGTCTCGCTCGCGACCTAGCGCCGCGCGCTGCTCAGCCGAGCCAGACAGTCTTCACGTTCGTGAACTCTCGGAGGCCGTAGACCGAGAGCTCGCGGCCGTAGCCCGAGCGCTTGATCCCGCCGAAGGGGATGCGCGGATCGCTCTTCACGAGCCCGTTCACGAACACCCCGCCCGCCTCGATTTGCACGGCGAGGCGCTCGGCGCGCGCGCGGTCCGCGGTCCACAGGGACGCGCCGAGGCCGTAGGGAGTGTCGTTCGCGAGCGCGATGGCGTCCTCTTCGCTCTTGGCGCGCGTCACCGCCGCGACGGGGCCGAACGTCTCCTCGTCGAACACCGGCGTGCCCTTCTCGGCCTCGAGCACGGTCGGCGGATAGAACGCGCCCTTACCGGCGGGGAGCTGCGCCCCACACAGCACCTTCGCGCCCCGGGCGAGCGACTCGGTCACTTGCCGGTGCAGGTTGTCTCGGAGGTCGAGGCGCGCTTGCGGCCCAATCTGCGTGTCAACGTCGAGGGGATCTCCCAGCTTTCGTCGCTTCACCTCGGCGACGAAGAGCTCGATGAAGCGGTCCGCGACTTGCTCGACGACGATGAAGCGCTTCGCCGCGATGCAGCTCTGCCCGCTGTTCAAGAGGCGGGCGGCGGCCGCCGTCGACGCGGCTCTCGCGAGGTCCGCGTCGGCGAGGACGATGAACGGGTCGCTCCCGCCGAGCTCGAGGACGACCTTCTTCAGCGCGCGGCCCGCCTGCTCGGCGACGCTGCTGCCGGCGCGCTCGCTCCCCGTCAGCGTGACCGCGACGACGCTCGGGTGCGCGATCGCGCGAGACGCGACCTCGGCGCCTCCGTGCACGACGCCGAAGAGCCCGCTCGGCAAGCCCGCGTCTCGAAAGACCTGCTCGATGTGGAGCGCGCAGCGCGTGACGTTCGGCGCGTGCTTGAGCACGGCGCCGTTGCCCGCCATCAGCGCCGGCGCGGCGAAGCGGAAGACCTGCCAAAAAGGGAAATTCCAGGGCATCACGGCGAAGACGACGCCGAGCGGATCGAAGCGCACATAGCTCTTCTGCGCGTCCGTCTCGTAGACCTCGGGCGCGAGGAGTCGCTCCGCGTTCGTGGCGTAGTAGTCGCACGTCGTCGCGCACTTCTCGGCCTCGGCCTTCCCCTCGGCGAGGGGCTTCCCCATCTCGAGCGCCATCGTGCGCGCGAAGGGGAGCGCGTCTCTGCGCAGGAGCTCCGCCGCCGCGCGCAGCGCCCCCGCGCGGTCTGCATAGGAGCGCCGCCGCCACGCGCCGAACGCGTCGTGCGCGCGCAGGACGACGCCGTCGACGTCCTCGTCGCTCGAGGTGTCGAACGTCTCGAGGAGCTCGCCGTTCGCAGGGTTCCGCGACTCGATGTCCATCGTCTCTCGCTCCTCGTTTGGGGGACGCGCATCCTAGCAACCCACGGGCGCGCGCGGCCAACGTTGACTTTGAGGAGCCGCTTCCCGCAGGCTCAGGCCGGTCGATGCTCTGGTTCAAAAATGCGCGGGGGCTGGCGATGGAGGAACGGTCATGACGCGAGCAGTGGCCAGCTTCCGATGCGCTCGTGGCGACCTGACCCGCTCGCTCGAGACGTACTTCCCCTCGTACTGCCTCGGCGTCGTCGTGGACGACCCGACGGGCGCTGGCGCAATCCCCAACACGAGCCACCAGACTACGGTCCTCCTGGGCCTCACCACCTGATTCTGAGAGCCGCATGAAACATCGACTACGACGCTTGATGGGTCTCGCCGCGTGCATGGCCGTCGCCGCCATCGCGGTTCAGTCGTGTGGGGGAAACGGCTCTGGCGCCCCCGGCCGCGATGCGGGGGCCGCAGCACCTTCGGGCGCACGACGACCCGATGGAAGCCTCGCGCGCGTACGCGCCGCGGGAGTGCTCCGCTGGGGCGGCGATGTGCAGGGTGGAGCGCCCTATGTGTACGACGACCCCGACCATCCGGGGCAGAACAAGGGCTTCGAGGTCGACCTCGCCATCGCGCTCGCGCGCGAGCTCGGCGTGCGCGCGGAGTTCGTGCAGAACGACTGGTCGGCGCTGGTGCCGTCCCTCGAGCGCAACACCTTCGACGTCATCCTCAACGGCTTCGAGGTGACGCGCCCGCGCGTGGGCCGCGTGCGCTTCTCGCCGCCGTACTACGTGTTCGCCGCGCGGCTGATGGCCCGGCGCGACGACGCCCGCATACGCGCCGACGTCAACTCGCTGCGCGGGATGCGCATCGGTACGCTCACCAACTCGTTCTCCGAGGAGGTGCTCAAGGGCCACGCCGAGATCGTCGGCTACGAGGGGACCGAAGAGCCCTACGCCGACTGCGTCGCCGGGCGCACCGACGGCGTGCTCCTCGACGACATCATCGCGACCATCTACGGCGTGCCGAAGCCCGAGCTGCGCGTCGTGGGCGATCTGGCCGACGGCTTCTACGCCATCGCCGGGCGGCCCGCCGACGAGGACCTCGGCGTGGCGCTCGACGCGGCCCTCGCGCGCATCATCGCGAGCGGCGAGCTCGAGCGGATCCTCAAGCGCGAGAACATCTACAACGACCGGCAGCTCGGGCTCCGCACTTGGTCCGCCGATGACCAGCGCCGCATGCTCGGCCTGAGCCCCGCGGCCCCGGGCCAGACTGGCGCGCTCGGTGGCCCGCCGCCCGGCGCGGCGGGTGTCTCGAGCACGGCGCCGCACCGGATGACCCTCGGCCAGGTGTGGATGTTCATCCAGGGCGCGGGCATCACGCTGCTCCTGTCGATCCTCGCGATGGGCCTCGCGGTCCCGCTCGGCCTCGCGCTCGCCGTGTCGCGGCTCTACGGGCCAAAATTCGTCGCGCGCCTCGCCGACCTCTACGTCGAGTTCTACCGCGGCACGCCGGTGCTCTTGCAGCTCTACGTTCTCTACTACGGACTCGCGAGCATCATCCGCCTCGACGCCGTCACGGCCGCGGTGCTCGGCCTCGGGATGAACTACGCCGCCTACGAGGCCGAGGTCTATCGCGCCGGCATCCAAGCCGTCCCCAAAGGCCAGCTCGAGGCGGCGCTCTCGCTCGGAATGACCACGCCCCTCGCGCTGCGCAGAGTCGTGCTCCCGCAGGCGTTCCGGCTCGCGCTGCCGTCGGTCACCAACGACTTCATCGCGCTCCTGAAGGACAGCTCGCTCGTGTCGGTGATCACCGTCGTGGAGCTCACCAAGCGCATGACCATCGTCGCCGTCGACACCCGCAGCTACGTGGTCCCCGGCCTGCTCTGCGCGTTCCTCTACTTCGCGATGAGCTACCCCCTGTCGATCTTGGCGAAACGGCTCGAGGAGAGGCTGGCGCGGTCATGATCACCATCGACAAGCTCCAAAAGAAGTTCGGCGATCGCGTCGTGCTCTCGGACATCTCGGTGACCTTCGAGAAGGGCAAGGTCGTCTCGCTGATCGGCCCGTCGGGGGGCGGCAAGAGCACGCTCCTGCGCTGCGTGAACGGGCTCGAGACCTTCGACGCGGGCTCGATCACCGTCGACGATCTCAAGCTCGAGCCCGGCGACGCGAAGAAGAACAAGCACGCCTTGCTCGCGATCCGGCAGCGGGTGGGGATGGTGTTCCAGCAGTGGAACCTCTTCTCGCATCGCACGGCCCTCGGGAACGTCATGGAGGCGCCCGTGCACGTGAAGGGCGTGTCCCCTGCGCAGGCGACGGAACGCGCGAAGGCCCTGCTCGATCGCGTCGGGCTCTCGCACCGGATGGGCGCTTACCCGCACGAGATGTCGGGCGGCGAGCAGCAGCGCGTCGCCATCGCGCGGGCGCTCGCGATGGACCCCGAGGCGCTGCTCCTCGACGAGCCGACGAGCGCGCTCGATCCGGAGCGCGTCGGCGAGGTGCTCGACGTGCTGCGCAAGCTCGCGAAAGAGGGGCAGACGATGCTCGTGGTCACGCACGAGATGCGGTTCGCGCGCGAGGCGAGCCACCGCACGCTCGTGCTCCACGGCGGCGCCATCATCGAGGACGGCCCGCCCGAGCAGGTCATGGACCACCCGACGCACGAGCGCACTCGCGCGTTTCTCGGCAAGGGCTGAGAGAGGCGACGCTGCGGCCACCGCCCTCTCGTCGCAGCGCGGGCGAGGTGCTCGTCACTCCGCTCTTGGGCGCCCGAGCGCAGCAAGCTGAGCGACCTCGGGGAGGGTTGAGCTCGTCGTTCCATGGGCCTCGACGGCCGTCTCGAGCGTGCGCAGTGGCCTGCCTCTCCGGCTCTGGGTGAGGTGGCAGAAGCGGCGGTGTTCGAGCTTGGCCCGCTGGCTCCTGCGAGGCGGGAAGTGAGGGACTCAGACGCGAGCTCTGCGCCCAGCTTGCGAGGGAGCTCTCGCCTCTATGGATGACTGCGTCCACGGAGAGCGCACGATGTCCCCATGACCCGAGCGCTCAGCCTTCGAATCGCGGTGGTGGTGGGACTCCTCTGTGGTGCGTGCAGCTCTGGCGCCGCGCCGACCGCCAACGGTGCGGACCCTTCGCCCAGCGCGGTGCAGCCAGCGGGACCGGGCGCGAGGCCGCGGGCAAACCCCGCTCAAAACGCTCTGCCTGCCGCGCCTGCCGCGCCTGCGCCAGTGGCGCCGCTCGCCGCGCCGGTCGATCTCCTGCACGCGGTGCGGACGGAGGTCGCCGTGTCGTCGGTCTATCGCGACCAGCGGAGCCAAGCGGACAAGCTCGTCGACGGGGACCTCACCACCGCGTGGAACTCGCGCACGGCAGACCTCGTGGGGGCTTGGATCGAGGTGCGCGTCCCCGCTGACGCGACGGTGACGTCGATCGCCATCACCCCTGGGTTCGCGCGCGTGAGCGGGACTTCGGATCTGTTCACCGGCAACCACCGAGTCTCGCAGGTGCGAGTGCTGCGCGACGGAGCGGAGGTCGGCGTCTACCCGCTCGAGGTCTCGGCGCCGGTGCTCGTCTCGGTGCCCGTCAGCGGGCCTGGGGGCGTGTATCGCATCGAGGTCACTGAGGTCGTGCCCGGCGGTCACGCAGACTGGCGCGAGACGTGTATTTCGGAGCTGCAGATCCTGGGTCGCGCCCCGGATATGCACGCTGGCGCGCGGCTGCCGCGCACCGCTGTCGGCGCGCTGCCCGAGCCTCGCTCGGTGGCAGGGACGGCCGACCGCGCCCTCGTCGACCGCAACGACCGGCGCGATGTGGTCTGGCTCGCGACCGCGTGGGGCGCGTTGCAGAGGGAGATTGACGAGCAGGCGCTCAACACGGGCGAGCCGGATTTCAGCGTCGAGGCGCAGCGAGACCTCGAGCGCCAGCGAGTCGCCATGCTCTCGCGCATCGCGGGGCTCGTCGAGCCGATCGACGAGGTCCGCGCGGACGCGCTGCGAATCGCCGCGTCACACGTCAACCCGTGGGGCGAGTGGGGCGCCTCGGGGACGGCGCTCGGCGCGGACCTCGCCACGATCGGAGCCGCGCTCGACGCCGTCGGCACGTGGCTCGGTGACGACGAGGCGCGCTGCCGCACGGCGCGGATGCAAGTAGGGATACGCCTGCAGCGGGTGGCTGGCGCGGTGCACACGGCCTCCTACTACAACGAGATCGACGACTCCGAGCCGGCGCAGGGGGGCGAGGGCGCCGGGCGGGACGCGCGGCGGGGCGCGCGCACCCTCGAGCGCGATGACGAGGCGTTCGCCGCCCTGGTCGACGACTGGGACGGCAACTCGCGCGGCTGCGCCCTGCGCCTCTTGCGTCGAGAGGCCCCGGCTCTGCCCGCCGCGGCGGCCGACTGGGCCGCGCTGCGCGCCCAGCTCGAGGCGGGGCGTACTGCGTGCGGCTGGGCGCCTCCCTGACGGGCGGGGCATCTGAGCTGCCCGCCACGGCGCATCGTTCCTGCCGCGCGTCGGTGCGACGGCGGGCCCATGGCGTCCTCGCTCGCCCCGGGCCTTTCTCGGCAAGGGCTGAGAGACGCCCAGGCCGAGAGTACGCGGCTCGCGCGGCGGCTCAAGCGAGCTCGACGAACCCCACCGGAATCCAGTGTATGGCGCCGTCGGGGAAGGCCACCTGCGCCTGCCCCTCGCCGAGCGCCTGCACCGTGCCGCCATATCGATTGCCGTCGTTCCAAGCGACGAGGACGGCGGCGCCCACCG
>CAIUAC010000420.1 GCA_903896985.1 uncultured Sandaracinus sp. | reverse complement strand
GGACCATGCGGATTCTCATCGCAGAGGACGACCTCACCTCGCGCGCCGTGCTCACGGCGGTCTTGCGGAAGTACGGGCACGAGGTCGTCGTGACGACGGACGGGCTCGAGGCGTGGGCGGCGCTGCAGCAGCCCGACGCGCCGATGCTCGTGATCCTCGACTGGATGATGCCCGGGCTCGACGGGCTCGAGGTGTGCCGGCGCCTGCGCGCGGTGGACTCCGAGCCGCCGCGCTACGTGCTCATGCTGACGGCGCTCACCGAGAAGGAGCGCATCGCCGAGGCGCTCGACGCGGGGGCCAACGACTACCTCGCCAAGCCCTTCGCGCCCGTCGAGCTACGCGCGCGCATCGGGGCGGCGGAGCGCGTCGTCGCGCTCGAGACGCGCCTCGTCGCCCAAGCGGCGGAGCTTCGTGAGGCGCTCGCGCACGTCAAGACGCTCCACGGGATTCTCCCGATCTGCGCGCACTGCAAGCGAATCCGCGACGACCACCAGTTCTGGACGCGCGTCGAGGAGTACGTCACCAAGCACAGCGAGGCGGTCTTCAGCCACGGCATCTGCCCGGAGTGCTTCGACAAGTTCTACCCGGAGGAGCCGGACGCCCTCGCGCCGCCCGCGCCCGAGGACGCCTGAGCGCGCCTCCGCGTGCCGCTCAGCGACGCGCGGCGGCGCGCTGACGAGGCTTGGCCGGCGGCTTGGCGTTCGGCTTGGCGTTCAGCTTGGCGCCCGGCTTCGCGTTCAGCTTGGCGCCCGGCCTCGCCTTCGCGGCCGTCTCCTCCTCGCGCTCGAGAGCATCGAGCACGAGCCCGACGAGCCAGTGGATGTGCGCGCGGCGCTCCTCGAGCAGCGGACCCGTCAGGAGGTCGTCGCCCATCAGCCGTGAGAGCAGCGGCGCGTAGGTGCACCAGTTGATCACGGCGCCCGACACCGTGACGAAGAGCTGCCTCGACGCCGCCCGTCCGGTGCGCGGCGCGACCTCGAGGAGGGCGCCCTCGACGAGGTGATAGAGGAGCCCGAAGTTCTTCTCGACCATCGGGTGCAGGTTCGGGTTCGCGAGCTGCGCCTGCACGAGGCTCGCGTAGCGCGCGTGGCTCGCCATGAAGTCGAGGTACGCGTCGACGAGCCCGTGCATGCGCGTGCGGACGTCGTCGTCGGCAGAGAGCACGCCCGTGAGCGCCTGCGTGTGCGCGGCGTAGTAGCGCTCGAGCACCGCCTCGAAGAGCCCCGCCATGTTGCCGAAGTAGTAGAAGACCAGCGACTTGCGCACGCCGGCGAGGCGCGCGACGTCGCCCGCGCTGACGCCCTCGTAGCCGACCTTGCAGAAGAGCTCCTCCGCCGCGGTGAGCAGCTGCTCTTTGGTCGAGGGCTCGGGGGGCTTCGGCTCGGGCGCGGCGCGGCGGGGCATGGGGGCGTTCTGGAATAAATGAACCGATCGGTCAAGTTGTTCTTGACCGTTCGGACAAACTCGCCCAAGGTCTGCTCGTCGCGGGCCAGGCTCGGCGCGCGGAAACGGAGGGCACCATGGGTCTCGGGGCATTGCTCGGGCAGAGCGCAGCGAAGGTGAAGGGCGGGGACGTCGTCGCGAGGTTGCTCGCCGCGGAGGGCGTCACGCGCGTCTTCGGCATCATGGACGGCACGTACCTCGGGCTCTGCGCGTCCTTGCGCCCGAACGGCATCGAGCTCGTGACGCCGCGCCACGAGACGAGCGCCGCGCACATGGCGGGCGCGTACGCGCAGCTCACCGGCAAGCTCGGCGTGTGCATCGCGAGCAACGGACCCGGCGTCGCGAACATCCTGCCCGGCGTCGCCGTCGAGCAAGCCGAGGGGCACCGCGTGCTGCTCATCACGAGCTGTCGGCGCGAGGGCATCGTGTACCCGGATCGCGGCGGCGCGTATCAGTCGTTCCCGCAGGTCGACGTCACGCGCCCGATGACCAAGTGGAGCGGCGTCGTGCCGTCGATGGACCGCCTCGCCGAGTTCGTGCGGCGCGCGCTCCGCGAGAGCTTCGAGGGGCGCCCGGGCGTCGTGCACCTCGACGTGCCGGAGAGCGTGCTCAACGGGCTGACCGAGCTCGAGGAGGGCGCGCTCCGACCGCCGTCCTCGTACCGCACGGTCGCGCGCATGGAGGCGCCCGCTGAGCAGGTGCGGGACGTCGCGCGCTGGCTCGAGGAGGCGAAGCTGCCCCTGCTGCACGCCGGCTCGGGCGTCATCTCGGCGGACGCGACGAAGGAGCTCGCCGAGCTCGCCGCGCTGCTCGAGGCGCCCGTGACGACGAGCTGGGCGGGGCGCGGCGCGATCGACGAGCGCGACCCGCACGCGGTCTCGATGATCTTCGTCGCGCAGGTGAACAAGGCGCGCAACACGGCGGACCGCGTGCTCGTGCTCGGCTCGCGCCTCGGCGAGACCGACTGGTGGGGCAAGGCGCCGTACTGGGGCAGCCCCGACGCGCAAGAGGTCGCGCAGGTGGACATCGACGCGCAGACGCTCGGCAACATCCGCGGCGTGCGCTACGCGGTGCGCGCGGACGCGAAGGTGTTCCTCCAGGCGGTGCTCGCGGAGCTCGGGCGGCGTCGCGGCGCGCGTGACCTCGCGGCGCGGCGCGCGCACCTCGAGGAGCTGCGGGCGGGCTGCGTCGCGCGGCGCGCGGAGCTCGACGGCAAGCTCAGCGACGACGCGGTGCCGATGCACCCCGCGCACGTCGCGCACATCTGCCAGAAGACCTTCGCGGCCGACGCGATCATGGTCGCGGACGGCGGCAACACGACGATCTGGGCGCAGTTCTTCCACGAGGTCCGCGGCGTCAACACGGTGCTCGGCACGCCCAAGATGGGCATGCTCGGCGCGGGCATCGCGCAGGCCCTCGGCGCGCAGGTCGCGTTCCCCGATCGGCAGGTCTATTGCGTGATCGGCGACGGCGCGATGGGCTTCCATCCGCAGGAGATCGAGACGGCGGTGCGCAACCGCCTGCCCGTCGTCTACCTCGTCCTCTGCGACAAGCAGTGGGGCATGGTGAAGATCAACCAGAGCTTCGCGCTCAAGCCCGTCAAGACGCTCGTGATGAAGTCGCTCGGCCCCGACGAGACGATCAACGCGGACCTCGGCGAGATCGAGTTCGATCTGCTCGCGCGCTCGATGGGCGCCTACGGCGAGCGCGTCGCCGACCCGCGCGGGCTGCGCGGCGCGATCGAGCGCGCGCTCGCGTCGGGCAAGCCGGCGGTGATCCACATCGACGTCGATCCCGTGAAGCATATGTGGGCGCCCGAGCTCGCGACCTTCAAGGCGATGCATCAGGAGCCGACGGGATGAGCGCCGTCCTCGTGACGGGCGCGGCCGGCTACGTCGGCCGCAAGCTCGTGCGCGCGCTCGCGCAGGACCGCGGCGCGTTCTCGACGATCGTCGCGACGGACGTGCGCGACGTGCCCGCCGCCGAGCGCGAGGCGGGCGTCGTCTACGCGCACTTCGACGTGCGCAAGGGCGAGCTCGGCGCGCTGCTCGCGGAGCACCACATCGACACGGTGGTGCACCTCGCGACCATCGTGACGCCCGGCAAGCACAGCTCGCGCGAGGTCGAGTACGACGTCGACGTGCGCGGCACGCAGAACGTGCTCGACGCGTGTCTTCGTGAGCACGTCGCGCGCCTCGTCGTGACGAGCAGCGGCGCCGCGTATGGCTACTACGCGGACAGCGCGGCGATGCTGACCGAGGACGCGCCGATCCGCGGCAACGAGGCGTTCGCGTACTCGCACCACAAGAAGCTCGTCGAGGAGCTGCTCGCGAAGGCGCGCGTCGAGCATCCGGAGCTCGCGCAGCTGATCTTCCGACCGGGCACGATCCTCGGGGAGGGCGCGGTCAATCAGATCACCGCGATCTTCACCAAGCGCGTGATCGTCGGGCTCCGCGAGGCGGCGACGCCGTTCGTCTTCGTGCTCGACGAGGACGTCGTGCGCGCGATCGCCGACGGCGTGCGCGGCGGCTGGACGGGGATCTACAACCTCGCGGGCGAGGGCGTCCTCACGCTGCGCGAGATCGCGGCGCGGCTCCACAAGCCGTTCGTCGGCATCCCCGAGCCGACGCTGCGCACGGCGATCGGCGCGCTCAAGCGCTTCGGGCTCACGCAGTACGGGCCCGAGCAGACGGCGTTCCTCGCGTATCGCCCGGTGCTCTCGTCGGAGCGGCTGCGCCGCGAGCGGGGCTTTCGGCTGATGGCGAGCCGCGACGTCTTCGACCTCTGGGCGCGCTCGTCCGCTATGCTCGGCGCCCATGAGCCAGCGGACACCTCCTTCGTCTCTCGCGCTGCTGCTCGCGCTCGCCGTCTTCGGCGCTGACACACTCGCCGCGTGCGGCGGTGAGGAGCGGGCCGTGCCGCCGCCTCCCGCCGCGCCCGTCGCGCCGGCGACTCCCACGAACCCCACGCTGACGACGGCGACGCTGCTCGCGCCGTCGAGCGCGCAGGCGACGCTCGGTATCCCGGCCCGGATCTTTCGCAGCCCCGCCGACGGGCACGAAGCGCGCACCTGGCCGGCGAAGTTCGGACACGCGGCCGAGGCGGCGCAGGTGCAATTCGGCGCGCGCGACGGGCAAGAGCGCGCGACGCTCGCGTTCTACGGGCACGAGCTGACGCCGGGGCGCTACGAGGTCCTGCCGGGCACCGACGAGACCGTCGCCGCGCACGCAGGCAAGGACTCGCGCATCTTCACGCTCGAGCTGCGCGTGCCGGGGCACGATGTGCGGAGCGTGTCGGGCAGCGTGACCATCACCGCGCTCGACGAGCAGCACGTCGCCGGTGAGCTCGAGGTCATGGTGCAAGATCGCGAGCGGCAGCTGCCCGAGGCGCTGCCGGTCGTCGCGCGCTTCGACGCGGCGTATGACTCGTACATCGCCGCGTGGCTCGAGAACGAGTCCGAGGTCCGCTCGCAGCTCCGCGCGCGCACGAAGAGGGGTCACTGAGATGGCGCTGCGTTCAGTCGCGGATGGGGTCTGGGCGGTCGACTTCGCGTTCAAGCTGCTCGGCGTGCAGGTCGGATTACGGACGACGGTGCTCGGCACGGACGACGGCGGCGTCGTCGTGCTCGCGCCCGCGAAGCTCGAGCCCGCCGACCTCGACGCCATTCGCGCGCTCGGGCCGGTGCGCGCCGTGATCGCGCCGAACGCGTTTCACCATCTCTTCCTGCGTCGCGCGGCGGAGGCCTTCCCCGACGCGCGCGTGCTCGCGGCGGCGGGCGTCGCCGAGAAGCAGCCCGAGCTGCGGATTCACGCGACCCTCGGCACGCCCGAGGCGGCGACGCTCGGCGGCTTCGGCGAGGCCATCGAGGCGGTCACGCTCGACGGCGCGCGGAAGGCGTCCGAGACGGTGTTCTTTCACCGCCCCTCGCGCACCCTCGTCGCGACCGACAGCGTCTTCCACATCGTGAAGTCCGAAGACCTCTGGACCCGCACGTTTCTGCGCATGAACGCCGCGTACGGCGCGCCCGCGGCGAGCCGCATCTTCCGCAGCTCGATCGACGACCGAAAGCGCTTCCGCGCGTCGATCGACCGCGCGCTCGAGTGGGACACGGAGCGCATCCACATGGCGCACGGCGAGCTGATCGAGACGGGCGGCCGCGACGTGCTCGCGCGCACCTATGCGTGGCTGAAGTAGCTGCGCGAAGAGGGCAGTGCGTGTGAGCTTCGGACAGCCGGCAGCCGAGAAGCCGGTGAGCGCGGCGCGTTTTAGGCTGCGGGCAGGGCGAAAAGCGGTGGGAGCCGCCGATTTTCGGGCAGCTGGCAGAGGCGAAGTCGGCGCGCGCGGCGCGTTTTAGGCTGCGGGCAGGGCAAAAAGCGCTGCCCTCGCGTGATTTTCGGGCAGCTGTCAGAGGCGAAGTCGTCGAGCGCGGCGCGTTTTAGGCTGCGGGCAGGGCAAAAAGCGGTGGGAGGCGCCGATTTTCGGGCTGCGGGCAGAGACGAAGTCGGTGAGCGCGGCGCGTTCGTGGCTGCCGTGCTCGACCGTCCCGCGGAGCGCTGCCCGGCAAGGGCCTC
>CAIUAC010000419.1 GCA_903896985.1 uncultured Sandaracinus sp. | reverse complement strand
GCGCTTCGACCGCGCGGCGCACGCCCTCGCCGACGTCGCCGTCCAGGCCGGTGAGCTGCCGACGAACACGAACGATCCGGTGCGCGTCCAGGCCGTCGCAGACAACGTCCGCGCGCTCGCCGCGGCTAGCCTCGCGGCCCCAGATTGGGCGGGGCGCGCGACATACTACGGCAAGTTCCTCGCCACCTGCGCGACCTGCCACCGCATGATGGACGTCAGCGCCAAGGTGCGCGCCGGCCTCGAGCAGCAGCCTCCCGCGGTCCCGCAAGCGCCGACGGCAGCGCCCGCCGCAGCAGCAGCGCCCGCAGCAGCAGCGCGACCCTAGCCCGCGAGGCCCTCGCCCCGGGACCGGGCGGCCGGCCCCTGCCGCTCGTTGACCACGCCGCGCTCGAATGCTAAAGAGCGCGCGCCCAGAGCGAGGCGCCGCCGCGGTGCGCCGAACCTAGCGAAACTGTTCTAGTTTTCTGCCGTGCGCCGCTCCTCCGAGCGAGCACCGAAGCCAGCACGAGAGCGAGCACGAGATGACACAGCTACAGAGTGGTCGGGTCACCCAGGTCATCGGTCCGGTCGTCGACGTCGAGTTCCCCTCGGGCCAGCTCCCGTACATCCTGACGGCGCTCCGCGTCTCGAACCCGTCCATCAACGATCTCAAGGGCAACCTCACGCTCGAGGTCGCGCAGCACCTCGGCGAGAGCACCGTCCGCACGATCGCGATGGACATGACCGACGGCCTCGTCCGCGGCATGGAGGTCGTCAACACCGGCGCCCCGATCACGATGCCCGTCGGCCCCGAGTGCCTCGGCCGCATCCTCAACGTCGTCGGCGAGCCCGTCGACGGCGGCGGCCCGGTCGCGACGGCGAAGCGCTCCCCGATCCACCGCGCGGCGCCCGCCTTCGTCGAGCAGGCGACCAAGCCCGAGGTCTTCGAGACGGGCATCAAGGTCATCGACCTGCTCGCCCCGTACCGCAAGGGCGGCAAGATCGGCCTCTTCGGCGGCGCCGGCGTCGGCAAGACCGTCCTCATCCAAGAGCTGATCAACAACGTCGCCAAGGCGCACGGCGGCGTGTCCTGCTTCGCCGGCGTCGGCGAGCGCACGCGCGAGGGCACCGACCTGATGATCGAGATGCGCGAGTCGCTCCTCGAGAGCGGCGAGCCCGTCATCTCGAAGACCGCGCTGATCTACGGCCAGATGAACGAGCCGCCGGGCGCCCGCTCGCGCGTCGCGCTCTCGGCGCTGACCGTCGCCGAGTACTTCCGCGACGACCAGAACCAGGACGTCCTCCTCTTCATCGACAACATCTTCCGCTTCACGCAGGCGGGCGCTGAGGTGTCCGCGCTCCTCGGCCGCATCCCGAGCGCCGTCGGCTACCAGCCCACGCTCGCGACCGACATGGGCGGCCTCCAAGAGCGCATCACCTCGACGACCAAGGGCTCGATCACCTCGGTCCAGGCCATCTACGTCCCCGCCGACGACCTCACCGACCCGGCGCCCGCGACGACCTTCACCCACCTCGACGCGACGACCGTGCTCTCGCGCGACATCGCGTCCCTCGGCATCTACCCGTCGGTCGACCCGCTCGACTCGTCCTCGACGATGCTCGACCCGCAGGTCGTCGGCGACCGCCACTACAAGGTGGCGCGCGGCGTCCAGCAGACGCTCCAGAAGTACAAGGATCTGCAGGACATCATCGCGATCCTCGGCATGGACGAGCTCTCCGAGGACGACCGCCTCGTCGTCGACCGCGCGCGCAAGATGCAGCAGTTCCTGTCGCAGCCGTTCTTCGTCGCGACGCAGTTCACGGGCCTCCCCGGCAAGTACGTGCCGCTGTCCGACACCATCGACGCCTTCGAGCAGATCCTCGCCGGCAAGCACGACGACCTCCCGATGCAGGCCTTCCGCATGGTCGGCAACATCGAAGAGGTCAAAGAGCAGGCCGCCCGCCTCATCAAGGCCGCAGGGGGCTGAGCCGTGGCGAGCCCGAGCGATCTGCTGCACCTCGAAGTCGCGACGCCGCTCGGTCTCGCGCTCGGCACCGTCGCCGAGAGCGTCTCTGCGCCGAGCGTGCGCGGCGAGTTCGGCGTGCTGCCGAACCACCTCCCGCTCCTCGCCGCCCTCAGGAGCGGCGTGCTCCGCTACCGCACCGCCGGCAAGGATCACCTCGCGGCGGTCGGCCCCGGCTTCGTCGAGGCGGGGCGCGAGAAGGTCCTCGTGCTGACGGATAAGTTCATGTCGCCGGGCGACATCGACGCGACCGCGACGAAGGCTGAGCTCGCCGAGGCCGAGAAGAAGCTCGCCGCCTTCCCGGACGAGTACGCGGGCCCCGACTACGAGTTCCTGCAGCGCGCGATCGACTGGGCGCAGGCCAAGCTCGACGTGCTCGCAGAGTCGCAGCGCTGAGCGACGGCGCTCGCCCCGTTGTGCTGAGCGACGGCGCTCGCCCCGTTGTGCTGAGCGACGGCGCTCGCCCCGTTGTAGAGTCGCCCGGGTGGGCTACCGCGACTTCCCCGAAGGACAGCTCGGACCGCAGCGCAGCGTGCACACGCTCGAGCGGCCCGGCGTCCTCGGCGCGGCGCTCGGCTGGGCCGCGCAGCTCGTCGGCTCACGCGCGGACGACGGCGACCTCGTCGACGCCGTGCAGCTGCACGCGGGCGGGCTGAAGCTCTCGCGCGAGGGCGTCGCTGCGACCGTGTGCTGGGGCGACGTCGAGGAGGTCTACGGCGACACCGCGGACGTCTGGCTCGGCGCGCTCGGACCCGAGCCCGAGCCGGTCCGCGGGACGCTCCGGCTCAAGCGACACGACGGCGCGGTGCATCGCCTCCCGCCCACGCTCTCGGAGGCGACGGCGCTCTTCGCGACGATCATCGCGCGCTGCTCGCGCGCGCAGACGCAGGAGTGTCGCGCGGCGCTCTCGGAGGGCAGCACCCTGACTTTCGGGCCGGTGACGCTCAGCGCGAGCGAGCTCTGCGTGCGCGAGAAGCGGCTGCCGCTCGAGGACCTCGCGATGGTCTCGACGCGCCCCGATCACCTGGTCTTCGCGCGCAAGGGCGGCGACCGGCCCTGGGCGAGCGTGCGCTACGAGGTGCTCCCGCACGTCACGCTGCTGCTCGCGCTGCTGCCGCCGCGCGCCTCGGCTCAGAGCCCGCGCTGACGCGCCCAAACGCCAACGGGCGCACACCTCTCGGCGCGCGCCCGCTCGGACCGACCTCGAGGGCCGCTCAGTTCGCGTCGACGAGGCGCAGCGACGCGACGAGCGTGTCGAGGTGCGCGCGCCCGAGGAACGACCAGACCTGATAGACGCAGTCCTGACCGGGCACGACGATGGTGGCGACGGCCGCCGGGTCCTCGCTGCTCGCCTGCACGTCGATGCGCCCCCCGTCGGCGAGCACGGTCGCCGTCCCGCCGACGAGGTCTTCGGCCTCGTCCGCGCTCATCGCGGTGCCCGCGACGCCGAAGGTGCCGCGCCCGCAGGTCTCGCAGACGTCGCCGCCCGCCGTCATGCCGGCCGCGCCGCGCTGATCGAATTCGAGCGACCAGCCGCCCGCATAAGCACCCGAGCGAGCGCGCGCGCCCTCGCCTGCGCCGAGCGTCGTCGGCGCGAGCGGCGCGCACCAGCCGTGATTCTCCGAGCGGTGCCACGCCTGCAAGAGCGCGCGCGGCGCCGCAGGCTGCGCGAGGTGCGCCGCGCTCCAAGGCGCGACGGGCGCAGGCGCGGCCTCGACGTGCTCGGTGAGCGCGACGGCTTCGGACGCCGCCGTCGTCGAGGTGTCGTTCATCGCGATGGTCGGCGCTGTCGCCGGAGCCATCGCGGGCGCGCTCGACGCGACCACCGGGCCGCCGGCGAAGCTCGCGCCACAGCCAGCGATCAAGAACGTTCCCACTACCGCCCAGGTCTTACGCGTCATGGCTGAATCCTCCCGGCTCTCGGCCGATTCGCGCAGAGCCTGCCTTCGCCCGGCACGCCCTACTGCGACTCATCGGCTAACACGCGCTCACG
>CAIUAC010000418.1 GCA_903896985.1 uncultured Sandaracinus sp. | reverse complement strand
TCGTCTTCTTCGACGGTGACCGGCGCGGCGACGGGGGCCTGCTCACGGCGGGGCTGCGGGGCCTGCGCCGGACGACCTGCGGGGAGCGGCGGGCCGCCCTTGCTGCCAGCGGGACGCGGGGCGAGGAGCACGATCATCGCGCGACCCTCCATGCGGCTCGACGACTCGACGATCGCGACGTCCTTGACGCGGTCGAGGATCGTCTCGAACTGCCGCTGCGCGGTCTCCGGGTGCGTGATCTCGCGGCCGCGGAAGCGGACCGTGATCTTCACCTTGTCGCCGGCCGCGATGAAGTTGCGGATGTGCTTCACCTTGAAGTCGATGTCGTGGTCATCGGTCTTCGGGCGAAGCTTGATCTCCTTCAGCTTCACGACGGTCTGCTTCTTCTTGGCCTCGCGCGTCTTCTTGGACTCTTCGTACTTGAACTTGCCGAAGTCCATGATCTTGCAGACGGGCGGGAACGCCTTCGGATTGACCTCGACGAGATCGAGGTCCTTCTCGCGGGCTATCCGCAGGGCGTCGCGAGTCTCCATGACGCCCAGCATCTCGCCCTCGGCGCCGATGACTCGGACCTCAGGGATGCGGATGCGCTCGTTGGTGCGGGGGCCGGTCTGGACGCGCTGGCGAGGATCGAAGCGGGGGCGAGAGATGGGAACTTCCTCCTGAAGGGAGGGCCGAGGACCCTCCGAACGTTCTGCGTAGGCTCAATACCGATGAGTTGACGATCCCGCAAGGGGGCGCAGCGACCTACGCGCGCCGAGACGGCGGAAGTGCCTCCGCGCCGAGGCGCGCGATGATGTCCGCGAGGGGCAGGAAGCCGAGGTCTTTGTCCTCGTCGCGCGAGCGCAGCGAGAGGCCGTGCCCCTCCGCTTCCTTCAAGCCCACCACGCCGATGTACGGCACTCGCATGAGGCGCGCGTTGCGGATCTTCGCGCCGAGCTTCTCGTTCGAGGTGTCGAGCACGGCGCGGAAACCTGCCGCGAGGAGCTCCGCGTGCGCCTGCCTCGCGTAGTCGTCTACCTTCTCGCTGACGGTGACGAGGGCGATCTGCTCGGGGGCGAGCCACACCGGAAACGCGCCGCCGACGTGCTCGACGAGCACGCCGAAGAAGCGCTCGACGCTCCCGAGGATCGCGCGGTGCAGCATCACCGGGCGGTGGTTCGTGTTGTCCTCGCCGACGTACTCGAGGTCGAAGCGCTCCGGCAGGTTGAAGTCGACCTGCATCGTGCCGAGCTGCCATGAGCGCTTGAGCGCGTCCTTCAGGTGGAACTCGATCTTCGGGCCGTAGAACGCGCCCTCGCCCGCCGCGAGCTCGTACGGCAGGCCCTTGGCCTTCACGGCGTCCTCGAGCGCCGCCTCGGAGCGGTCCCAGACCTCGTCGGAGCCGAGGCGGTTCGCAGGGCGGAGCGCGATGACGACGCGGACGTCGCTGAACGCGAAGTCGCGGTAGACGTCGTAGACGAGGTCGATGAACGCGCCGATCTCCGCGCCCATCTGGTCGAGCGTGCAGAAGATGTGCGCGTCGTCCTGCGCGAAGGTGCGCACGCGGGTCAGCCCCTGCACGACGCCGCTGCGCTCGAAGCGATGGAGGCGCCCGAAGTCGGCCATGCGCATCGGCAGATCGCGGTAGCTCCGGCGCGTCATGCCGAACATCAGCGCGTGCGCGGGGCAGTTCATCGGCTTGATGCCGAAGCGCAGATGCTCGCGGAGCTTCTTGCCGACGAGCTCCGGCGCGTCGCCCTTGCTGAGGTCGACCTTCGGCAGCTCGACGGAGAGGTCCTCGAGGTTCTCCTGCGTGATCGCGAAGAACATGTTCTCGGCGTAGTTCGGCAGGTGCCCGCTCGTCTCGAAGAGCGCCTTGTCGAAGATCTGCGGGGTGATGACCTCGTCGTAGCCGGTGCGCGAGTACATCGCGCGGACGTAGTCGACGAGCGACTGATAGAGCTTCGCGCCGCGCGGCAGGAAGAACGGCGACGCGGGCGCGAGCGGATGGAAGCCGATCAGCTCGAGCTCCTTGCCGAGCTTGCGGTGGTCGCGCTTCTTCGCCTCCTCGATCGCGGCGAGGTGCTCCTTGAGCGCCTTCTCGTTCTGGAAGGCGGTCCCGTAGATGCGCTGGAGCATCGGGTTGCGCTCGTCGCCGCGCCAGTAAGCGCCCGCGACGTGCGTGAGCTTCACGGCCTTGAGGAAGCGCGTCGAGGGCACGTGCGGGCCCGCGCAGAAGTCGACCCACTCGTGCTCACCGGCGCGGCCGTGGTGATAGAGCGTGAGGTCGCCGTGCGCGCCCGCGATCAGCTCGAGCTTGAACTTCTCGCCGAGGTCGCCGAAGAGCTTCTCGGCCGCCTCGCGCGACACGATCTCGCGGGAGAAGCGGTAGTTCGCCTCCGCGATGCGCTTCATCTCCGCCTCGATCTTCTCGAGGTCCTCGTCGACGAAGGGCGCGCCGCCCGGGCGCAGGAAGTCGTAGTAGAAGCCGTCCTCGATCGACGGCCCGATGGTCACCTGCGTGCCCGGAAACAGCCGCTGCACCGCGTCCGCCATCACGTGCGCCGCCGAGTGCCGGATGACGGCGAGCGACGCCGGATCGGCCGACCCGAGCGGAGTCACCTCCGCCGCCGTCGTGCCCGCCGGCAGCGCGGTGTGCAGGTCGAAGACCACGCCCCCGACGCGCGCCGCGACGATATCTCCGCTGAGCTTCTGCCCCTGCGCGACCGCCGCCGCCTCGAGGATCGTACGCGCAGTGACTACGAGAACTGGTTCCATGGACTCCCGGGCTCCTTCATCGAAGCCCGCCAACGTGCGCGCCATCGACCGCCTCCGCAAGCCGCTCCGCGAGCACACAAGTCGCTCGCGGCGCAGCCCGCGAGCACACAGCATCGCCAGTCGCTCGCGGCGAAGCCCGCGAGCCCGACCACCGCCGCACAGCATCGCAAGGGGGCGCAGGGGACCCCGCGCAGCGCGAGCGCCCGTTCAGGGCGCGAGGCGGAGTTGGGTGGGGGACCCGGCAGGCTTTTGCCTGACGGGGGAGGGTCTGCCCCAGACCCTCCCAGCCAAAGCTGTTGGCGCGCCCGGGATTGAACCGGGGACCCCTACCGTGTCAAGGTAGTGCTCTACCACTGAGCTACGCGCCAGACCCCTCGCGGGAGGGCCGTCTTTAGCCGACGTGCTCCGTTCCGTCAAGCGCGCGATGGCACGTCAGCCGACAGTTCGAGCAGCAGCCACTTCACGCGGCGCAGGTCTCCCCGCGCCTCGCCGAACACCGCGCGCGCCGTCGCCCCCTCGACGCTCGGCACCTCGAAGCTCGGCGGCACCTTCGCGAGCACCCTCCCGTAGGCGCCGCCCTCCCCGACGCCGCGCCCCCGCGCCGCGTCGAGCACCTCCGCGAGCGGCGGCAGCGCGTCGAGCGTCACGCGCCCGCGATCGTAGCCCTCGCCCCACGGCGGATCGACGAAGAGCACGTCCGCGCGCCGCGCCCGCACCTCCGCGCTCGCCTCGCCGAGCACGCGCTCGATGCGCCCGTCGACCCCGTAGACGCGCGCGTTGTGCTCGAGCAGCGCGAGGCGCCCGGCGTCCCGCTCGACGGCGACGACGCGCAGCCCCGCCCGCGCGAAGCCGAGCGCGTTCCCGCCCGCCCCTGCACAGACGTCGAGCACCGTCCGCGCGCCCGCATCCGCGAGCGCCCGCGCGAGCGCGTCGGCGAGCACCTCCGGCGTGAGCGACACCCGCCCCTCCTCGTCGAGCTTCGTGCCGCGCCGCAGAAAGCCCGGCGTCGTCTCCCGCCGGCGCCGCGCGTCCTCGGTGCGGGCCGCGCGCACGGCGTCCCGCTCGGAACGCCCGGCCTGTCGGCGCAGCTCGGCGGCGAG
>CAIUAC010000417.1 GCA_903896985.1 uncultured Sandaracinus sp. | reverse complement strand
CGGAGGCAGCGAGCCGTGGACTCGGTAGCCTTGCGCGTCCGTCAGCAGCTTCTGGTCGGTCATCACCGCCTCGGTCTGCTGCCCGGTGAAGCCCGGCGGCAGCACGAGCGGCTGCCCAGCCTCCGGGAAGACGAACGTCGTCTGCCCGAGGTTCATCAGCTCGATGCTCTGCACGAGATGCAGCCGCGCCTCGCGGAATTCGACCGAGATCTCGCCGTGCACGAGCAAGACCGACGTGGGGTCCCGCGTCGTAGGCAGGCGCGTGATGCGCACGTCGAAGCCCGCGGTCGTCGGGAGGCGGAAAGGCGTGGAGCTATACAGCGCCCCTTCGTAGGGGAGGTTCACGCGGTACGCCTCGACCGCGCCGGTCGCTCGCCCGCTGAACGTCGTGCGGCCCGTCGCGTCGGTGCGCTGCCGGAGTCGGTCCCGCGCGCCGCTCGCGCCCATCAAGCCGACGTTGACCTCGGCGCCGTTCACGGGAGCGCCCGCCTGATCGACGACGGTCACCCGGATGCTGCCGACCGGGACTTCCATGCTCGCCTGCCCGGTGACGAGCTCGCGCTGCGCCGGCGGGGCGCCCTGCGCGCTGACGAGCTGCGGCGCCGCGCCGACCAGGGCGAGGACCCACAGGATGTGATGGAGCCTCACGACGCCTCCTCGCTCTCGCTCTTGCCGAGCCGCGCCGCGCACTTCTTGCAGAACACCGCGTCCGACTCGTTCAGCACCGCGCAGCTCGGGCACGGCACCTTCGCCGGCGAAGCTGCGGCCTTCACCTTGGCCTCCGGCGCCGCAGCGCCCTCAGACTCCGGCGCCGCAGCGCCCTCAGACTCGGTCGAGTCCGCGTCGTCGTCCGACTCGACCGGCTCGCGCTCAGCCACCGGCGACGCCAACGGCTCGCGCTCCGCGGCCTCCGCCTCGTGCTCCGGCTCGGAACCGAGCGGCTCGCGCTCGAGCTCCGTCTCCGCGGCGGCCGACGACTTCGACGCCGACGCTGCCGCCGCGCGCTTCTTTCCGCGGGCCGTCTTCGGCGCCCCTGCGCCCTTGCCCCCGCGCGGCGCCCCGAGGCGGTCGCGCACGAGCTTCTCGGCCTTCTCGCGCCACGGGCCGAGGTCCTTGTCGAGCTCGCCCAGGACGTCCTTGGCGCGCGCGCGATAGGCGGCGTCGAGACGCTTCCAGTCCGCGTCGCTGATCTTCCCGACGGCTCGCTCGAATTCGATGTCCTTCAGCGCGGTCAGCAGCGAGTTCTTCTCGTCGATCAGCGCGGCGCGGTCGCCGCCGATCGCCGCAGAGATCTCGTCGACGCCGCGGCCGAAGAGCGCGCGCACGCTCTGCCAAAAGGCGATGAGCGCGAGCAGGATGAGGATGGAGGCGGAAACCAGCAATACGTTCGGAAGCATCAGTCTCCGAGCTTGCGAAGCTCATCTTCGAGGGCGTCGTCGTACTTCGCCTGCGTTTCGGTGGTCGCCGGGTCGGCCGCGTCCGCCGCAGCCTGCGCGCTCGCGACGGCGACGCCGCGCGCGGTCCAGCGCCGGCCGAGCCAGAACACCCCGCCCGCCGCGAGCACGATCGCGACGACGGGCACGGCCCAGAGCGCGCGATCGAGGCCGTGATCCGCGGGGATCGAGATGGACTTCGAGCCGTACTGCGCGCGGTAGTCCGCCGAGATCTGCGCGAGGGTGTCACCCCGCGCCATGCGCGCGCGGACCTCGGTGCGACGCGTCTCCGCCTCGCTGCACGCGCAGAGCGAGAGGTCGAGGCGCTCGCAGTCGCCGCAGGTGCAGAGGAGCCGCTCGAAGACCTGCCGCTCCGCCATCGAATGGAGCGTCACCTGCCCTGCGTGCAGCGAGGACGCGTCCTGCGCGGCAGCCGACGCATGGCTGAAGACGAGCAGCCCACCCGCGCCGATGGCGAGCAGCAGAGCCGCCGTCGACAGCCCGCGGGAGCGCGCTCCAAAGCGCGCCTCGCCGAGCAATTCCTTGAGCGTCGGGACCATCGCGATCACCGTGCCGATGATCATCAAGATGCAGCCCCACCAGATCCAGCCGACGAACGGCCGCACGATCACCTTGAACGTGCCGACCTCCGTGCCCTCGTTCACTCCGTTGAGGATGACGTAGAGGTCACCGGCAAGGGTCGAGGCGATCGCGACCTCCGTCGTCGGCATATCCGGGAGCTTCCGGTAGATGAACTTCGCGGGCGACACCCGACCGAGCGGCTGCCCGTTCTGCGACACGAGCAGATCGGCGAAGATCATCTGCTTGTTCTCGTCCTCGTCCGTGCGGGCGCCGAGAAAGCGCAGCGAGTAGCTGCCGACGTGCATCACGCCGTCGCGCCCCAAGGCCGACTCTTGCTCGACGTCGTAGGCCGCGCCCGTGAAGCCGAAGTACATCAGCACGATCGCGATGTGCACGACGTAGCCGCCGTAGCGGCGCCGCGCCTTGACGATCAGCATGACGAACGCGACGGCGACGTTCTCCTTGGCGTTGCGCATCCGCATCGCGGTGCCGCGCCAGAACTCCTGCGAGATCGCCGCGAAGACCCACACGCAGATGACGAAGGCCGACACCGGCGCCGCCGAGAACAGCGCGGCCAGCACCTTGCCCGTGAGCGTGTCGTAGATCTCCGGCGCGTTCATCAGCGGCGGGAAACCGATCATCGGCCCGACGATGATGTGCAGGACCAGCGCGGTCACCGCCGCGACGGTCGGCACGATGAACGCGCGCAGCAGGTTCTTGCCGCTCGCCTTGCGCCACGCGATCAGCGGGCCGACGCCGGTCAGGAAGAGCAGCACGAGGCCGAGCGGCACCATCCAGCGGTTGTAGAAGCCGGGACCGACGGTGACCGTCTCGTTGCGCAGCGCCTCGCTGATCAGCGGGAAGGTCGTCGCGATGAGCACGAACGCCATCATCCCGAGGAGGATCCAGTTGTTCAGGAGGAAGGCGAACTCACGCGAGAGGAGCGCGTCGATGCTGTTCTCGGACTTCAGCAGCGGCAGCCGCCAGATGATCAGCCCGAGGCACGCGACGAGCACGATGCCCATGTAGACGACGAAGTAGAGGCCGATGTCCGAGCGCGAGAAGCTGTGCACGCTCGCGATCAGCCCCGAGCGCGTCAGGAACGTGCCGAAGATCGTCATGAAGAACGTCAGGCAGAGGAGGAAGACGTTCCACACCTTGAGCATCCCGCGGCGCTCTTGGATCATCACCGAGTGCAGGTACGCGGTGCCGACGAGCAGCGGCATGAACGCGGCGTTTTCCACCGGATCCCACGCCCAGTAGCCGCCCCAGCCGAGCTCCTCGTAGGACCAGAGCATGCCGAGGACGTTGCCGATGGCGAGCGCGAGCCACGCGAGCAGCGCCCAGCGGCGCGTCGCGAGCAGCCACTCATCGTGCAGGCGCCCGGTGACGAGCGCGGCGATGACGAACGCGAACGGGATCGACCAGCCGACGAAGCCCGCGTAGAGCATCGGCGGGTGGATCGCCATCCAGTAATTCTGGAGCAGCGGGTTGAGCCCCTCACCGTCGGCGGGCGCGCCGGACGCGTTGAGCGAGAAGGGGTTGGCGGCGAAGAGCATCAGCACGCCGAAGAACAAGAACACCGTCATCAGCGTCGCGAGCACCCAGGGCTGAAGCTCCGCGTAGCGCTTGCGCATCCAGAGCGTGCACGCGGCCGTGTAGCAAGACAGCAGGAACGCCCACCAGAGGAGCGAGCCGTCCTGTCCGCCCCAGAGCGCGGTGAACAGGTAGCCCGTCGTCATGCTCCGGTCGGAGTAGCGGCTGACGTAGTGGATGCGGAAGTCGTGCGTCTGGAACGCGTACGCGAGCAGCGCGACGGCGACCGCGACGAGCGCGCAGGTGGCGAACGTGCCCATGCGCGCCGCCTGCAGGAAACGCGGGCGCCCGCGTGTCGCGATCAACGCTGTCATCAGCGTGTAACCGGCAGCCAGCATCATCGTGCACAGCACGACCGTTCCGAGGGAAGGAATGTCGATTGGCGGCATCGCGGGGCGACTCTAGGACCCGTGCACCCCTGCGGCAAGCGCCCGAAAAGTCGAAAGATCCGGTCGATTGGCCGCTGTCAACAGCGGCCGCTCGCTCAGCCGAAGATGACCGTGATCTGCTCGAGGTTCAGCCCGCCAGGGTAGGCGTACGAGGTGTACTGCCCGAGCCCGTACACGATGATGCCGAACGGCTCCGCGCCGCGCATCGTGTGCGTGCCGCCGTTGACCGGCACGATGCCGAGCTCACGTCCGCCGGCGACGCTCCACGTGGTCGAGACGGGCGCGCCGTCGAGCACGACCTCGACGCCAGGCGGGCGCGAGACGAGCACGTACGACTGCCCGTTGGTCCCCGCGTTGTAGGAGCTCGGCGTGATGAACGTGTAGTCCGTGCGGTACTGCTCGCGCGGCACGAGGACGGTCATCCCGGGGTCCCCGCGGGCGGCGGCGGGGCTCGAGTAGTTCTGGCCGAGGAGAAATTGCGCGACCTGGATCGCCTGGTCGCTCGTCACCTCGAACGGGCCGGTCGCGATGAACTGCACCCAGTCGCCCGCGGCGAGCGTCGCGGTGCTGATGCCGCCCTGCGGCGGGTTGACGTTGAACGTGGTGCCGTCGAACGCGGCGATGACGCGCACGAGGTTCGCGCTGCTCGTGCCCGGGTCGACCATCGGGGTGCTCGCGAAGTTGCGACCCCACGTCTGGATCGGCGCGAGCTGCGTCTCGAGATGGTCGCAAGCCTCGCTGAAGTACGGCACATAGGCGCAGACGTGGCCGCCGAAGACGGTCACCGGCTGGTCGGCGTGGATGCGCGAGCCGGTGAGGTCGAAGCCGACCTCTTCGCAGGTGTCGAAGAAGTCGCAGATGCCGAAGGTGCAGTCCTCGGTGTGGTGGAAGTTCGGGCGCGAGCTGTCGCAGTTCGGCGGCATCCCCGCGACGACGTGCGCGACCTCGCCGCGCGACAGCGAGAACGAGATCGTCCCGCCGCGCGGCGTCGCCGCCCAGCGCCCGCCCGCGTCGGCTGCGACGTTGGCGCTGAGCACGATGCTCACCGTCGTCGGCGTCGGCGTGACGCCCACGACGGCGAGGTAGCCCGGATATTTGAGCGAGTCGGAGCTCGGGAAGCCGCCCGTGCTCCCCGTCGTGCGCGAGAGCGGCACATAGCTCGCGCCGACGTAGTCGCCGGTGAGGACGTGCTGCGGGAGGAGCAGCGTCGCGTCGTTGGTGTACGAGTAGGTGCCGCCGCTCTCGTACTCGAAGGGGTTGAACTGCGTGACCGCAACGGGCGCGCTCGAGGTGAGGCGATACGCGCCGTTCGCGACGGCGAAGCTCGACCAGGTGTTCGTCGGGATGTTGAACGACTGCTCGGCGATCCACGGCAGCGAGATCTCGGCGAGGTCGCCCGGCGCGATGGTGCGCTCGTCGACCGCCGCGCCCCCGCGCGTGACGTGCACGACCGCCGGGTCGGTGCCCGGGTTCACGACGACGACGCGGAAGTCGAAGAGCGCGGAGTTCAGCTCGGCGGTGTTCGCGAGCGGCGTCGGCCAGTACTCGCAGCCGGTGTTCGACTTCGCGGCCTCGGCCCGGCCGCACGCGTCGTCACAGAAGCCATCACCGCCACACGCGGAGCCCCAATCGGCGCAGTCGCGGCCGAAGACCCACGCGCTGCCGTCCGGCGCACACGCGCGAGAGACGCTGCCCTCGCAGGAGCGCGTGCCCGGTCGGCAGACGACGCAGCCGAGCGTCGGATCACACGCGCTGTCGCAGGCGACCTCGGCGGTGCGCGAGTGCCCGTCCGTCCCGCAGACGTAGTGCGTGTTGCCGTAGCAGGCGGCCTGAGCCGGCGAGCAGACGAAGCCGCCATCGGGCGTCGGCGGACGGCTGCCATCGACGAGCCCGCCGTCGCGCGGCGTGCCGCGGGTCGGCCGGCCCCCGCGGTCCGAACAGGCGACGACGAAGCAAGAGACCGCGACGCACGCGGCGAAGAGACGAAGCGAGGATGACGACATGAGACGCTCCCGGCGCACACGCGGCGCGCCGAGACCGTATCACGCCGCCCGGGGCCTCACTGAGCCTGGACGCAGCCCTCGAGCGTGCGCACGCCGCCCGTCGGAGCGGGCACGAGGATGTGGAACTCGACGCGCCGGTTGGTCTGCCGTCCGGTCCTCGTGTGGTTCGACTCGCTCGGGTGCAGCTCGCCACAGCCCCAGCCCTCGAGGCGCGCGGCCGTGATGCCGTGCTCGACGAGCCAGCGCACGACGCTCGCCGCGCGTCGACGCGAGAGATCGAGGTTGGCGTCGTCGCGACCACGATCGTCCGTGTGCCCCTCGATGCGCAGGCGCTCGATCGCCGGATTCGCCGTGAGCACGCTGTGCACCTCCTGCAAGAGCGGGAAGCTGCTGTCGAGGATCACGTCGCGGTTGGTGGCGAACTCCACGCGCCGGAGCGCGAAGATCGTGCCCGTCTCGCGGTCGATGCGGATGGTCGCCGGGCAGCCGTGCGTCTCGACGGTGCCGGGATCGATCGGGCACTGGTCGTCGGGGTCGAGCACGGTGTCGGCGTCGTTGTCCGGGTCGGGGACGCCGTCCTCGTCCTGGAAGCCGTCGCGGTCCTCGGGGACCAGCGGCGCGCCGTCCGCGGCGTCGAGCACCTGATCGTTGTCGTTGTCCGGGTCGGGGCAGCCGTCCTCGTCCTGGAACTGGTCCGCG
>CAIUAC010000416.1 GCA_903896985.1 uncultured Sandaracinus sp. | reverse complement strand
AGTCGAGCTCGCCGCCGGCGGTGAGCGCGATCAACGCGATGGCGACGCCGTTGAAGAGCTTGAGGTCGGTGACCATCGTGGGCGTCAGCAAGCCGAGCACGCTCGGCCCGACGATCAGCCCCGTCGCGATGTAGCCGGTGAGGCGCGGGAGGCGGAGCGACTTGAACACCCGCCCCATGAAGAACGACGCGAGCAGGACGAAGCCGAAGGCGAGCGTGCCGGCGCCGACCTGCGCCGCGCCGTGATCGATGGGCGCGAACGAGCGCGCCGCCTGCATCAGGCCGCAGAGCGCGGCGAGGATCACGAGTCGAAGCACCATCAGGGCACCTCGTCGCTCAGCGTGTCCGCGGGCGGCTCGCCCCGGCGACGGCCGAAGAGCGCGACCTGCACGACGACCTCGGTGACGATGGCGCCGCCGATGACGGCCGTCACGATCCACGGCACGGCGCGCCCCGCGAAGAGCTCTTGGAACGAGATGACGATGGCGATCGAGAGCGCGCCCATCGGCGCGGCGACGACGCCGGAGCGACCGTGCGCAAGCTCGCTCGCGCCCTCGGTGCGCTCTGCGGCGCGCAGCCCGAGCGCGCGCCCCCCGAGGCGCGCGACGACGAACACCGGCACGAGCGCCCAGCCGCGCCAGTCGCCGACGTTCCAGAGCGCGCCAGCGAAGACGAGGAACACGAGGTACACGGGGCGCTCGAGGAGGCGCAGGACCTTCTTGACGTTGGGGCGGTAGTCGCCCGGCAGGTTCCCGATCAGGAGCCCCGCGAGGAAGCAGACGACGACGGGCGACAGGCGCAGAAAGCCCGCGAGCCCGGCGCTGAACGCGATGGAGCCGACGACGAGCGCGATCTGCTCGACGTTCGTCGCGGGTCGTCGGAGCACCAAGTAGATGACGATGCCCACCGACGCGCCGAGGCCGAGCGTGACGAAGAGCCACGCGGTGCCGGGCAGCGCCCACGCGATGTCCGGCGTCGCGGGGCGGAAGTACGCGCCGAGGAACAGGAGCCCGACGACGCCCGCGATGTCGTCGAGGAGCCCGAGGCGCGTCAGGACCGCTTGCGTGCCGGGCGCGACGCCGCGCTCCCGCGCGAGCGCGCTCGCGATGGGAGCGGTGATGGTCGCCGCGGTCCCGAGGACGATCGCGTCGCGCAGAAAGACCGCGTCCTGCCAGGGCTGGCCGAACGCGAGCAGCAAGCCGCCGCAGGTGACGACGACGACGACGAAGGGCACCGAGGTCATCGCGCTGACGAACGCCGCCGTGCCCCGCGGGAACTCGTCGAGGCTGCGCACCTCGAACTGATAGCCCGTGAGAAAGCCGACCCAGCCGAGGCCGAGCTGCAGGAGCGGCGTCACCTCGGCGAGCACGCGGTCATCGAGCACGCCGACCGAGGGCAGGCGCGCGATCAGGCCGAGCGCGACGAACGGGAAGCCCGCGGTGACGACCTGGGAGATGCCGAGCGTGCGCTCGAGGCGCCGCACGCGCGGGTGCCCGCCGAGATACGCGAGCGCGAGCAGCACGAGCAGGCCGAGGATGGTCTTGACGACGCTCGAGGCGGCGGCGGTCGTGCCGGGTTCGGGAGCAGGCGGGGGAGCCGAGGCGGGGGCGGGCCCGACGGTGGCGGAGGGCGCAGCGGAGGGGCCGGCGTCGGCGTCGAGGGCCGCGGCGACTGCGCCTGCGTCGGGGGCGGCGGCGAGGACCGCTGCGTCGGCATCGGGCACTGCAGCGGCGGCGTCGAGGACTGCGGCGGCGTCCACGACCGCCGCGTCGCTGACGACGGGGGCCGCGGCGTCCGCTGGGACCGCGGCGTCGAGCGCGTCGAGGGCTT
>CAIUAC010000415.1 GCA_903896985.1 uncultured Sandaracinus sp. | reverse complement strand
CGCGCGAGCGCGGTGCTCAGCATCTCAGCGGCGCCGCGCTCGCTCGAGAGCTGCGCGAGCTCCGGCACGAAGAGGATCACCTCGCCCGCGGCGTCGCGCACGGCGTCGAGCAGCGCGCGCATCCGCTCCTCGAGCTCGCCGCGCAATTTCGCGCCGGCCAAGATCACGCCGAGCTCGAGCGCGATCAGGCGCTTGCCTTGCAGCATCCCGGGGACGTCCCCGCGCGCCATGCGCGTCGCGAGCGCGTGCACGATCGCGGTCTTGCCGATGCCCGCCTCGCCGACGAGCAGCGGATGGTTGTCGGTGCGCCGCGCGAGGACCTGGAGAATACGGCGCAGCTCCGCGTCGCGGCCGACCGTCGGGTCGAGCTTGCCGTGCGCCGCGAGCGCCGTGAGATCGCGCCCGAACTGCGCGAGCACGTTGCCGAGCGGCTTGCTCGGAGCGCTCTGCGCGGGCTTCGGCCCGAGGCCGAACTTCGCGCGCGCGGACTCGTCGTCGACCGCCTGCCCAGACACCGTCGCCCGCAAGATCGGCGCAGAGAGCCCGAGCGCCTTGAGCACGCCGAAGACCGGGCCGCCCGTCTCCTGGGCGCTCGCGACAAACAAGTGCAGCACGCTGACCAGCTGCCCACCCGAGCGCGCGCCCTCGCCCTCCGCGCGACCGAGCAGATCGAGCATTCGCGGCGACAGATACGCGACCGAGTCGGGCAGCTTCGGCAGCCTGCGAAGCTGCGCCTCCGCCTCGACGAGCACGTCTGCCGGGTCGACGCCGGCGCGCTCGAGCGCCGCCTGCGCGGACGCCTCGCGCTCGACCATCCGATAGAAGAGATGAATCGGCTCGACCTCGAGGTGCTTGCGCTCGTCGGCGAGCGCCTGCGCGGCGCTGATGAGCTGCCGCGCTTCCTTCGTGTACGTCTCGAGCCGCAGGGTGAGCGTCGTCATGGCGCGGCGAGAATAGCGCGGAGGCGAGGCGACGCGGGGCCCTCCGCGCTCAGTCCGCGCCAGCGTCGACGGACCCAGCGTCGACGGGCCCAGCGTCCGCGAGGCTCGCGTCTGCCCCACCACCGTCGGCGTCCGGCGCGCACACGCCGTCCGTGCACGCGCTGCTCGCGCAGAGCGGCGCGGCGCGCACCACCGACTCGAGCACGGTCACGACCTCGTCGCCGGCCGCGAGCGGGAGCGTCTTGCTCGTGCAGCCGCGCGCGACGACCGTGCACGTCGCGTCCCGCGCGACGGCCTCGAAGCCGAACGTGCCCTCGCCGATCTCACCGAAGGGCGGCACCACGTCCGTGCGCGCGAGGTCCGCCTGATAGACGAGCCCCGCGCCCTCGCAGCCCCCCGCGAACACCCGGAGGCGCACGCGCACGGCGTCCGCGCTCGACACGCCGCCATCCGGATCGAAGCGAATCCGCCAAGACGCCGCGCTCGTCGTGTCCGCGCAGCCCGCGACGAGGCACGCCGCGACCGACGCCGTAAACAGGGCGAACACGGCCACGCGCGCGCTCATGGCCACTCCAGCACGGGCACGCCGAGGTCGGTGCGGTGCTCGCTGCTCCCCGCGAGCACGAGCACCACGACGACCACGATGGCCGCCACCAGGACGCCGCCCGCGATGGCCCAGGTCAGCTTCGAGCTCCCCTCGTCGGCCATCGTCATCGTGCCGAGCCCGCCCGTCGCGTCGCCCTCGCTCCCGGGCACGCTCGCGCGCTCGGGCCGCGCCTCGCTGCCCTTGCGCGCGACGACCACCCCGCCCGGACCGAGCGCCTCGACGAAGTACTCCACGCCCGCGCCGGCCTGCCCGCGCGCGACGATCTCCGCCTCAACCGTGCGATGCCAGCCCAGCTCCCCCACGAGGCGCCACGCCGCGCGCGTGCCGCGCACGCACGCCGACTCGCCCTCGACCTCGATGACGATGCGCGCCGCGCCCGGCGCCGGATACACGTCCACGTCGAGCGAAGGCGCCTCCGGGCTCGCGAGGCGGGCCTCGTCGATCGCCGCGCGGAGCGCCTCCGGCAGGTCCATCGACGCCTGCCACGACGGCGCGACGGCGACGAGCGTGCGGGCATCGACAGCGAGCGCAGCCGTGTCCGCGAGCGCGAGGTGCACCCGCGCGCGCAGCACGAGCAACGAGATCAGCTCCCCCCGCCGGCAAGTCCGTGCGCGCCTCGACGTGCGCGACGGCGCCCAGCGCGCCCGCCGCGTCGCCGCTCGCGAGCAGCGCGCTCGCCCGCTCGATCTCCGCGTCCGCTGCCCGCGCAGGCGCGGCGTGCAGCAGCACCGTGGGCAAGGCGAACAGCAACGCCGCCCCGAGCGCAGCGCGCGTCCCGACGACCCGCGCGCGCGCCGCCATCGGGCGCGTCACGACCGCGGCGACTGCTTCGCTTTGTCCACGTAGCGCATGCGCAGATCGTAGACGAGGTGCGTCAGCAGCCGCTCTTCTTCGCCCGTCAGGTTGCCGCGCGTCTTCTGCTCGAGGAGCGAGAGCAGGTCGATCGTCTGCCGCGCGAGCGGGAGATTCACGTGCCCAGGCGACGGCGCGCCGGGCAGCGCCTCACCGAGATGCATCAGCGCGGAGGTGCCGAGCGAGAGCGCGAAGGTCGTGAAGTCGACGGGCGGATAGCCGTCGTCCGGGACCGGCAGCTCATCGTCCGTGCTCTCCGGCTCGCCGCCTTGCTCATCGCTCATCGCGCCCTCCTCCTTCGCGCCGACGGGCCGCGTCAGTCTTCGCCGCCCTCGTCTTCGTCCTCGAGATCCGAGCCGATGGTCTCGGCGTTCGCCGCGCGGTCCGGCAGCGCCGCGGTGAGCTTCGCGAGCTCCTTCGCGTCGACGACACCCGAGGCGATGTTCCGCTTCACCACGCGCTTGTCGATCATGAACTCTTCGTAGGCCATCAGAACTCCTCGTGAGCGCGAGACGCGCGGATTGAGCGAGCGCGAGTGTAGGCAGCGCGCGCGGCGAGTCAACGCGCCCGCACCCGCCGCCCCGCACCCGGCACGGCGCCCGCACTTGCGGCCCCACGCGCGCGGTCTCAGAGTCGCGCCGACTCCGATGCCCCCCGACCCCGCGCCGAGCCAGCCCCTCGCGAGCGCGCCCACGCCGCCCGCTTGGTTCGCGCGCACCGCGTGGGGCGTGCTCGCCTACACCATCGGCGTGATCGTCTGGGGCGCGTTCGTCCGCGCCTCCAAGAGCGGCGCGGGCTGCGGCGACCACTGGCCCGACTGCCACGGCCGCATCATCCCGAGCTTCGCCGACACCGCGACGCAGATCGAGTACGCGCACCGCCTGACCTCCGGGCTCTCCGGCTTGCTCGTGCTCGCGCTCGCCGTCGCCGCGTTCTTCGTGACGCCGCGCGGGCACATCGTGCGCCGCTACGCGCTCCTCTCCGGCGTCTTCATCCTCAGCGAGTCGCTCCTCGGGATGCTGCTCGTGAAGTTCCAATACGTCGCCGAGGACGCGTCGGTCGGGCGCGCGATCTGGATGGCGCTCCACCTCGTCAACACGTTCCTCCTCCTCGCGTGGCTCGGCCTGACGGCGTGGCACGGCGGCGGTCAGCCGCACGCGCCGCTGCGCTCGTCGGGCGCGCTCGGCAAGACGATGTTCGTCGCGCTCGGCGCCGCGCTCCTCGTCGCGACCTTCGGCGCGCAGGCCGCGCTCGCCGACACGCTCTTCCCCGCCGCGAGCCTCGCGCACGGCCTCGCGCAGGACCTGACGCCCGGCGGGCACTTCCTGCTGCGCCTGCGCCTCCTGCACCCGATCCTCGCGATGACGCTCGCGGTCTACCTCGTCGTCGCCGTGACCATCGCGAGCGCCGCGCGCCCGACCGTCGCCGTCAAGCGCGCCTCGACGCTGGTCTTCGTGCTCCTGACCCTGCAGCTCGCGTTCGGCTTCGTGAACCTCGCGTTCCTCGCGCCGGTGTGGATGCAGCTGCTCCATCTCTTCAACGCGGATCTGCTCTGGACGACCCTCGTCGTGCTGACGGCCGCGTCGATCGCGGCGCCAGCCAAGCGCGCATTGGAGGCTCCCTCCCGTGGCGCGTGACGACGGCTTCCTCGAGTACTTGCACGAGCTCCTCGATCCGCTCGGGCACGTCTCGACGCGGCGGATGTTCGGCGGACACGGCGTGTACGTCGACGACCTCTTCATCGCGATCGTGATCGACGGGCGCCTCTATCTGAAGGTCGACGCCGAGACGCAGCCGCGCTTCGAAGAGGCGGAGTGCGAGCCGTTCGTCTACGCGGGCAAGGACGCGCCCGTGACGCTCAGCTACTGGAGCGCGCCCGAGTCGGCGATGGACTCCGCCGACGAGATGGCCCTCTGGGCCAAGCTCGCGATCGACGCCGCCACGCGCAAGCCCGCCCCGAAGCCGCGCGCCTCGAAGAAGGCGACGACCAAGAAGACTCCCGCGAAGCGCCCGAGCTAGCGCGTCGCCCGCAAAGTTGGCCGTCGATCGGCGCGCGCGTAGATTCGCGCGCGATGCACGTGCACCTGATCGGAGTGGCAGGAACTGGGATGGGCGCGCTCGCGGGGCTGCTGCGCAAGGCGGGCCATCGCGTCACGGGCTCGGACACCGCCTTCTATCCGCCGATCGGCCCAGCGCTCGCGTCGTGGGGCGTCGAGACGATGGAGCGCTTCGACCCGGCGCACCTCGACCCGCGCCCCGACCTCGTCGTCGTCGGCAACGTCTGCCGCAAAGAGAACGTCGAGGCGCGCGCGGCGATCGACGGCGGCATCCCGTACACCTCGATGCCCGGCGCGATCGAGACGCTCTTCCTCACCGAGCGCCCGGGCTTCGTCGTCGCGGGCACGCACGGCAAGACGACGACGACGACGATGCTCGCCTATCTGCTGCACGCCGTCGGCAAAGACCCCGGCTTCCTCGTCGGCGGCATCCCAAAGGACTTCGGCGAGAGCTTCCGCCTCGGCGCGCCCGGCTCGCCGTTCGTGATCGAGGGCGACGAGTACGACAGCGCGTTCTTCGAGAAGTCCCCTAAGTTCTGGCGCTACAAGCCGCACGCGGCGATCCTCACCTCGATCGAGCACGATCACGTCGACATCTACCCGACGATGGAGAGCTATCGCGCGGCGTTCGTCGAGTTCATCGCGCGCATCCCCGCCGACGGCCTGCTCGTCGCGTGGGCGGGGGATCCCGAGGTGCGCGCGCTCGCCAAGGCCGCGCGCTGCCCTGTGCGCTTCTACGCCGTCGAGGGCGACGACTGCGGCGACGTCACGCCCGTCTGGTCCGCCTCGCCCGCGCCGGTCGAGAACGGCGTGCAGCCCTTCGATCTCTTCTTCGGCGGCAGCGCCTGCGGGCGCGTGATGTCGCCGATGCCCGGCCTGCACAACGTGCGCAACGCCGTCGCCGCCATCGCGCTCGCCTCCGAGGGGACGACGACGAGCGTGCAGCAGCTCGCGCACGCGCTCCCCGGCTTCGGCGGCATCAAGCGACGCCAGGAGCTGCGCGGCACGGCCGCCGGCGTGCGCGTCTACGACGACTTCGCCCATCACCCGACGGCCGTGCGCGAGACCGTCGGCGCGCTCCGCGCCAAGCACCCCGAGGCACGCATCATCGCGACCTTCGAGCCGCGCAGCGCGACGGCCTCCCGCAAGACGCACCAAGACGACTACCCGAGCGCGTTCCTCGCCGCCGAGCACACCGTGCTCGCGCCCGTCGGGCGTGCGGAGATCGCCGCCGAGCAGAGGCTCGACGTCCGCGAGATCGCCGAAGCCATTCGCGCCCAAGGCGGCACCGCGGAGACGCCCGCAGACCTCGACGGAGTCATCCGCGCCTGCGTCGACGCGGCGCGCTCCGGCGACGTCATCCTCGTCATGTCGAATGGCGCGTTCGGCGGCATTCACGAGAAGCTGCTCGTCGCGCTCGCCGCGCGCGTCGTCGCCGATCGAACCACGGCTAGATAATCGGAGCCCCTCGTGCACCTCGTTCCCTGCCCTACAGCCCCCGACCGCGCCGCCGTTCGGTCTGGCATGAGAGCCTGCCGCCTGTTCGTGATCGCCGCGTGCTTCGCGTTTCCTGCCGTGGCGCTCGCTCAAGACGCGCCGCCGGACGGCGCCATCGAGCCAGCGGCACCGACGACGGAACCCGCCGCGGCCAGCCCCGCGACCGGGGAAACGCCCGCGCCAGAAGCCGCCCCAGAGGCGGAGCCCGAGGCCGCACCCGAGGCCGAGGCGTTCACCGCGACCGCGACCAACCCGTTCCCCGGCCTCACGCTGCTCGCGTTCGTCGACGCGTACATGGCAGTGCACTGGACCCTGCCACACCCGCTCTCGCGCGATCACTCGGAGGCGCTCGGCCACAGGGCCTTCGACGTGATCGGCGGCCCCACGCTGTCGTTCGTCGGGCTCGACGTCACCTACGCGCCCGAGCCCGTCGGCGCGACAGTCGGATTGCGCTACGGCGCGAGCCTGCCGCAGCACATGGGAGTCGCGTCGAGCGGACTGCCCGAAGGGCTGCAATTCATCAGCACGGCGTTCGCGTCTTGGAAACCTACGGAGGATTTGCAGCTCGACTTCGGTGAGTTCCCGACCTTCGTCGGCGCAGAGCTCTCTGAGAGCTGGCTCGATCCCAACTACACTCGAGGCGCAGTCTACTACCTGCTGCAGCCGCTCTATCACACCGGCCTTCGCGCCACCTGGAGCGCGACTCCCACGCTCACCGTGACCGCGATCGCGGTCAATGGCTGGAACAGCTTCATCGACAACAACGGCGGCAAGACCTTCGGCGCGATGGTCGCTTGGTCCGACGAGCCTTGGTCGCTCTCCCTCGGCTACATCGGTGGCCCGGAGCTCGACGGGGACAACTCGCACCTCCGGCACCTCGTCGACTTCATCGGCAGCTACGACGATGGCACGTTCTCTCTGACGACCAACGTGGACGTCGTCACGGAGGACGCCCCCGACGGGGCCTCGACGCAGTGGGGCGCGATGCTCACCGGGCGCTGGGCGCTCTGCGAGCAGTTCGCGCTCGCCCTCCGCGGCGAGTATCTCGGTGACGTCCAAGCCCACACGCGCCTCGCGACAGGCACGCTCACCCTCGACTATCAGCCGCACCCCGCGCTCGTGATTCGGCTCGACACGCGCGCCGACTACTCCTCCGAGGCGGAGTTCCCCGCCCCGAGCGGGCGCTTGGTCGACTACGTCTGGAGCAGCGTGCTCGGCGTCGTCGTGCACACCAACTGAGGCCCGCGCGAGCGCGGTCCTCAGCGCGCAGAGCGCCTGCGTAGCTGCCCGTGCCCGACGCGGGCCGTGAGCAGGCACGGCGGGGCCAGCACGGGCCACGGCCTATGGCCGGTCAGGCGCTGGGCTCGAGGGCCCAACTGGCGCATTTTCCTCGCGCGAGCGCGGCCTCGAGGTCGCGGCACGGCGGTTGCTGAGGGTGGCGGCGTGAGCGCCATCGAGAGCATCGGACGCGACGCGCGCGTCCCCCCAGGTCCCGCCGAACCGTGCCCAGACGCGCATCGCTCGCCCGTGGGGGCGCGCGCCACGGCCGAGGTCGCTCGCCGCCTCGCGGGCCACTCGCCCGGCTGGCGCGTGAGCGCGTACGCCGTCGTCGCCCTGACGTTCTTCGTCCAAGGCTCGCTCGTCTGGACGGACGTCGGAGGCCCCGTGACCGCGCCGCTCAGCGCCACCGCGCGCGTGGGGCAGGACCTCTGGCGCTCGAACAACTGCGAGTCCTGCCACCAACTCTACGGGATGGGCGGCTTCCTCGGCCCCGATCTCACGAACGTCGCGCGGCGCGCTTCGGCCGAGCAGATCGACGGGATGCTGGCGCGCGGCCGCGGGCTGATGCCGAACTTCGGGCTGGGCGCGGCGGAGCGCGCGGCGCTGATGGCGTTCTTCCGCGAGGTCGACGCGACGGGTCAAGGCAGCCTCGTGCTGACGGCGCCCCCGGCGCTCAGCGCGGCGGTCGAACAGGTCGGCGCGGCCACCGCACCGCTCCCCCCAGCCGTCGCGCGCGGGCTCGCCAAGCTCGACGCGGTCGGCTGCGAGAGCTGCCATCGGTCGCTGCGTGACGGCGGGGCGCTCGGGGCGCCGGACCTCAGCCGCGCGGTCGAGCGCCGCGGGCTCGCGGGCGTGCAGCAGGTGCTCCGTGAGGGGCGCCGCGCGATGCCGCGCCTCGGGCTCGCGCCGAATGAGGTCGAGGACGTCTCCGCGCTGCTCGTGTGGGTGGGCGCGCATCGCGCGGCGCTGGCCGCTCTGCCGCCGGCCCGACGCGCCGTCGCGGCGATGCCGTGGTTCTCGTACGGGAGCCCGCAGTGACCCTCCCGGCAGCGGCGCCAGTGGTCCCGCCGCTGCAGGGCGTGACCTCCCCCGCCGAGATCGACGCCGTCGGCGCTCGCGTCGCGGCGTGGTTCTTTCGCCTCGCCGCCGCGTCGATGCTGCTCGGGCTCTGCGCGGGGCTCGCGTGCGCGCTGCCCTACGCGGGCGTGCCGCTCGGGCCCGTGTTTCGCGCGCTGCGGCCGATCCACACGCTCGGCACGGTGTCGTGGCTCTACCTCGCCGGCATCGGCGTCGTGCATCGCTGGCTGTTCGAGAAGCTCGCGTCGCAGGCGAGCGCGGGCGAGGTCAGCGCCCCGCTGCGCGCCGCGCGCGTCGAGCGTCGCAGCCGCGTGATCCTCGCGCTCTGGGCGGCGACGGGGACGCTCGCCACCGTCGCGCTCTTGCTCGGCAAATTCAGCGGGCGCGAGTACATGGAGTACCCGTCCGCGCTGTCGCTGCCGCTCGGGCTCGGCTGGGTGCTCTACGCGTGGAGCTTCATCGAGGTGACGCGCCTGCGCCTGCGCGAAGAGCCCGTGTTCGTGTGGATGTGGGCGACGAGCCTCGCGCTCTTCGCGTGGACGTTCCTCGAGGCGCACGCGTGGCTGCTCGACGTGATCTCGGCGCACCCCGTGCGTGACCTCGCGGTGCAGTGGAAGTCGTACGGCTCGCTCGTCGGCTCGTTCAACCTGCTCGTCTACGGCTCGCTCTCGTGGCTCGGCGTGAGGCGCTCCGGCGACCCGAAGCTCGCGCGCTCGAACCTCACGTTCGCCCTGTTTTTGTTGGGGATCCTCAACTCCTTCACCAACTACGGGCACCACACCTATCACCTGCCGCAGAGCCCCTGGGTCAAGTGGATCGCCTTCGTCATCAGCATGACGGAGGTCGTGATCCTCGTGAAGGTCGTGTGGGACGTGGCGGGGCTCTCGCGCCGGCGGGGCGCGTCGGGGACGCGCTCGCTCGTGCCGCTGTTGCTCGGCGCGACGACGCGCTGGACCGCGGTGCAGCTCCTCGTCGCCATCGTCATCTCCGTGCCGCCCCTCAACGCGGTGATCCACGGGACCTTGGTCGTCGCGGCGCACGCGATGGGCTCGGTCATCGGCATCGACACGCTCGGGCTGCTCGCGGCGAGCGCGGCGCTCCTCGAGGAGCGCGGCGTGCAGACGGGCAGAGGCGCGCGCGGGGCGGTGATCGCGCTCAACGCGGGGCTGCTCGTGCTGTGGGGAGCGCTGATGGCGGCCGGCGTGCGCGCGGGGCTGGGTGCGGCGTACGGCGGCGTGCTGCCGTGGGCGGGGACGTTCCCGGGGTGGCTCGGGCCGCTCCTGCTCGTCGCCGGGGCCGCCATCGCGACAGGCTTGGTGGTGCTGCTCTGGCCGCTGCTGCGCGCGCCGCTGCCGGGGCGCGCGAGTGAGGAGAGCACGTGCAACTCGGCTTCGTGATCGACCAGCGCTCCTGCATCGGCTGCCACGCGTGCACCGTCGCCTGCAAAGCCGAGAACGGCGTGGCGATCGGCAATTTTCGGACTTGGGTGAAGTACGTGGAGTCTGGGACTTTCCCGGATTCGCGGCGCGACTTCGCCGTGCTGCGCTGCAACCACTGCGCGACGGCGCCGTGCGCGCGCATCTGCCCGGTCACCGCCCTCCACAAGCGCGCCGACGGCGTCGTCGATCTCGACCGGGACGCGTGCATCGGCTGCGGCGCGTGTATGCAGGCCTGTCCCTACGACGCCATCTACCTCGACGAGGACACAGGCGTCGCGGGCAAGTGTCACCTCTGCGCGCATCGCCTCGAGCGAAAGCTCGAGCCCGCGTGCGTGACCGTGTGCCCGACGGAGTCGATCCGCGTCGTCGATCTGCACGACCGCGCCGACCCCGAGAACGCGCCCATCGTCGCGCGCGAGACGAGCGTGCGGCGGCCCGAGTGTCGCACCGGGCCGAGCGTGCACTACCTCGGCGCGTCGCCGCTGACGCTCGCGCCCGTCGCCGCGAGTCGCCCGGCGATGTGGCAGTGGGCGGAGCGTCCGCCGTGGCGCCCGGAGCCGTGGCCCGCGTCGGCGCCGAGCGTGCCCGGCGCGCAGGTCGTGCTCGAGCCCGTGCCGCGCGTGCGCTGGGGGCTGCCCGTGTCGGCGTTCGTGCTCGCGAAGGCGACGGCGGCGGGCGTCGGCGCGCTCGCGCCCTTCGTCGCGGGTCCCGCGTGGCGCGGACCTGCGCTCGCGCTCGGCGCGATCGTGCTCGCGGCCGCCTTGCTCGTCGCCGACCTCGGACGCCCCGAGCGCGCGTGGACGATGCTGACCCGCCCGAACCCGCGCAGCTGGCTCGTCCGCGGCGCGTTCTTCCTCACGGCGTTCGGCGTCGCGCAGGGCCTGGCGCTCGTCGCGGCGCTCGCTGGCCTCCCCGGCGGGCGCGCGCTGGCGCTCGCTGGCGCGGTGCTCGCACCCGCGGTCGCCGGCTACACCGCCGCGCTCTTCGCGCAGTGCGCCGGGCGCGACTCGTGGCGCGCTCCGTGGGTCCTGCCGCGCCTCCTGGCGCAAGCGGTCGCGTGCGGTGGCGCCGCGCTCGCGGCGTTCGGCGCGTCGAGCCTGCTGCCGTGGGTCGCGCTCGCGCTGGTCATGCTCGTCGCGTTCGCGCTCGTCGAGCGGCGCGCCTCGCACCCGACCGACTCTGCCCGCACCGCGGCGGCCTTCCATCGCGCGCTGCGCCCGCTCGGGCTCCCGCCGCTCCTCGTGCTCGGCGGCACACTCCTGCTCACGCTGGCTCTCACGCTCACCGTGACGCTGATTCCAGCGCTGACTCCCACGCTGACTCTCACGCTCATTCCGCTCCTCACGCTGATCGTCCTCGGCGCGCTCCTGCTCGAGGAGCACGCTTGGCTGCGCGCGGGGCAGCTCGTTCCCAACTCCTGAAGGGGCCCTGATGGACTTCGAATCGACGCCCCCCGTAGAGCAGTGGGACGACTGTGTCGAATACGACGCCGCCGCCTGGCCGCGCAAGGTCGAGCGGCACTCCGTGATCGTCCCGACGACGTGCTTCAACTGCGAGGCCGCGTGCGGGCTGCTCGCGTGGGTCGATCGGGACGATCTCTCGATTCGCCGCATCGAAGGGAATCCCCATCATCCAGCGTCGCGCGGGAGAGTCTGCGCGAAGGGTCCGGCGACGCTCGCGCAGGTGAACGACCCGCACAGAGTGCTGTATCCGCTCAAGCGGGTCGGGCCACGCGGCGACGGGCGCTTCGAGCGCATCAGCTGGGACGAGGCGCTCGACACGCTCGCCACGTCCATCCGCGCGGAGCTCGTCGCGGGCCGCAAGACGACCGTCATGTATCACGTCGGCCGTCCGGGCCACGACGGCACGATGGAGCGCGTGCTCCAGGCGTGGGGCATCGATGGGCACAACTCGCACACCAACGTCTGCTCGGCGGCGGCACGCCTCGG
>CAIUAC010000414.1 GCA_903896985.1 uncultured Sandaracinus sp. | reverse complement strand
CTCGCCGCCGCCGCCCGCGGTGCGCTTGACGATGGCGTCGAGCTTCTCCTTGGAGAGGTGCTGCGTGACGGGCACGCCGTTGACGGTGCAGTACGAGACGCACGGAACCATCGTGTCGCCGTGTCCGCCGAGCTCGAGCGTCGTCACTTCCTTCGGGCTCAGTCCCGCGGCCTCGGCGACGAAGCACTGGAAGCGCGCCGCGTCGAGCACGCCGGCCATGCCGACGACCTTCTCCTTGGCGAAGCCGGTGACCTTCTTCATCTCGTAGACCATCGCGTCGAGCGGGTTCGAGATGACGACGACGAACGCGCCGGGCGCGTACTCCCTGATGCCGGCGCCTACCGCGCGGACGATCTTGGCGTTGATCGAGAGGAGGTCGTCGCGCGACATGCCGGGCTTGCGCGGCACACCGGCGGTGACGATGACGACGTCCGAGCCGGCGATGTCCTTGTAGTCGCCCGTGCCGCTGACGTTCGCGTCGAACTTGTCGAGCGCGCCCGTCTGCATGATGTCGAGCGCCTTGCCGCGCGCGAAGTCCGCCTTCTCCGGGATATCGAGCAGCACCACATCACCGAGTTCACGACGCGCCGCGAGGATCGCGAGCTCGCCGCCGATGTTCCCCGCCCCGATGATCGCAATCTTGTTTCGCTTGGCCATGTTCACGCTCCCATGTGGTGGATGATCGCGTCGCCGAACTCGCTGCACTTGACCTGCTTCGCGCCTTCCATCATTCGCGCGAAGTCGTAGGTCACGGTCTTTGCGCCGATGGCGCCGTCGATGCCCTTGATGATCAGGTCCGCCGCCTCGTTCCAGCCGAGGTGGCGCAGCATCATCTCGCCCGAGAGGATCATGCTGCCGGGGTTGACCTGGTCCTTGTCGGCGTACTTCGGCGCGGTGCCGTGCGTCGCCTCGAAGATGGCGTGACCCGTGAGGTAGTTGATGTTGCCGCCGGGGGCGATGCCGATGCCGCCGACCTGCGCCGCGAGCGCGTCGCTGAGGTAGTCACCGTTGAGGTTGAGCGTCGCGATGACCTCGAAGTCCGCCGGGCGCGTGAGCACCTGCTGGAGCGTGATGTCGGCGATGCTGTCCTTGATGCGGAGCTTCGTCTTCCACTGACCCGCGCCGTGGGTCGGCAGGAGCTTGAGGGCCTCGGTGATCTCGGCGTGCAGCTCTTCCTTGGCCTTCGGCGGCAGCATGTCGTAGCCGGGCTCGACCTGACGCGCGTTGCCCTCGACCGTGAGGCTCGGATCCGACTCTTGGTTGCCGAAGATCCACGTCTCGCGCTCGGTGACGACTTCATTGCGGAACGCGCTCACCGCGAGGTCGTAGCCCCAGGTGCGGAACGCGCCTTCCGTGTACTTCATGATGTTGCCCTTGTGGACCAGCGTGACGCTCTTGCGGCCGCTCTTGAGGGCGTACTCGATCGCTGCCTTCACGAGGCGCTGCGTGCCGTCCTTCGAGACCGACTTCAGGCCGAGGCCGGTCGACTCGGGGAAGCGGATCTTCGCGTAGTCCTTCGGGAAGTTCTCCTTCACGAACGCGACGACCTTCTTCACGGCGTCGGAGCCCGCCTCCCACTCGATGCCGGCGTAGATGTCCTCCGTGTTCTCACGGAAGATGACCATGTCGACCTTCTCCGGCGTCTTGACCGGCGAGGGGACGCCCTGGAACCAGCGCACGGGGCGCAGGCAGACGTAGAGATCGAGCATCTGGCGGAGCGCGACGTTGAGCGAGCGGATGCCGCCGCCGATCGGGGTCGTCAGCGGGCCCTTGATGCCGACGAGGTACTTGCGGAAGCCCTCGACGGTCTCGTCGGGGAGCCAGGTCTTGTACTCGAGGAACGCCTTCTCGCCGGCGTAGACCTCCCACCAGTGGAGCTTGCGCTCCCCGCGATAGGCCTTCTGCACGGCGGCATCGAGCACGCGCACGGACGCGCGCCAGATGTCACGGCCCGTCCCGTCACCCTCGATGAACGGGATGATGGGGTCGGCGGGGACGGTGAGCTTCCCGTCGGGGCTCATCGTGATGGGCGAACCTGATGTCGGGCCTGCGAAGAGCGGCTGAGCCATGAGCGAGCCTCCAAGAGCGGGCGCGCGCGTGTCCGGAAGTCGGGCCAGGGCGCCGTCGGCGGGCCGGATATAGCACGCCTGGCGCAGAGGCAACCGCGCGGCTTCACTCTTTTTTTGGGGTTGCGCAGCATCAAATGCGACGCTCGGAGCAGATGAACGGGGAGCTCGACCTGCTCGTGGACGAGTACCTCGCCGTGCTGAAGGTCGAGCGCGGGCTCGGCCCGGCGACGATCGAGGCGTACGCGCGGGACCTCGCGCGCTTCGTCCGCTACTGCGCGGGCTCCGAGCGCGACGTGCGCGACCTCGACAGCGGCGAGGTCTCGGGCTTCCTCGTGTCGCTCGCGGAGGCGGGCATCGGCGCGCGCTCGCAGGCGCGGTTCCTGTCGTCCTTGCGGGGCTTCTTCAAGCACTGCGTCGAGGAGCGGCACCTGCTGCGCAGCCCAGCCGAGCTGATCGAGTCGCCCAAGCTCGGCCGAAAGCTACCGAACGTGCTCTCGCGCGACGAGGTGCTGCGCCTCCTCGAGAAGCCCGAGCGCGCGACGCCGCGCGGGGTCCGCGACGCCGCGATGCTCCACACGATGTACGCGTGCGGGCTGCGCGTCTCGGAGCTCGTCGGGCTCACGCTCGGCGACGTCAACCTCGAGGCGGGCTTCGTGCAGGCGTTCGGCAAAGGGCGCAAGCGCCGCCTCGTGCCGCTCGGCGCCGTCGCGCGCGAGCGCATCACCGACTACCTGACGCGGCAGCGCGGGCTCTGGGCGGCGCCGGGCGAGGCCGCGCTGTTCGTGACCGAGCGCGGCGGCCCGATGACGCGGCAGGGGTTCTGGAAGCTCGTCGCTCGCTACGCGCGCGCGGCCGGGATCATGCAGCCGATCTCGCCGCACAAGCTGCGGCACTCGTTCGCGACCCACCTGCTCCGCGGGGGCGCGGACCTGCGCGCCGTGCAGACGATGCTCGGGCACGCCGACATCGCGACGACGCAGATCTACACG